>CAYNKF010000017.1:0-14889 GCA_964397705.1 uncultured Balneolaceae bacterium
GCTTGCCGCCACACTCTTCGCAGGTCAGCTCGATATCAGCCATAAACTGCATTTCTATCGTCTGGATGCCTTCGCCCTGACAGGCTTCACACCGTCCGCCGGGGACGTTAAAGGAAAAATGTCCTGGCTCGTAGCCCATAATCTTGGATTGCCGCGTATTGGCAAAAAGGTCGCGGATGCCATCAAAGGCTTTGGTATAGGTAGCAGGATTAGACCGCGATGATCGCCCAATGGGTGACTGGTCAACCATTTCTATCGAATCGATATAATTGGTGCCGGTAACTTTCCGATGTTGCCCAATTTCATCATTGTAGGTACCCATCTGGTTTTGAATTGCCGCATACAGCGTGTCGTGAACCAAGGTGGATTTCCCTGATCCGCTAACGCCAGTGACACAAATCAGTTTTTCTAGCGGAAATTCTACGTCGAGGCTTTTCAGATTATGTTCCATTGCTCCCTTAAGAGTGATCGTTTTGCCACTGCCTTTGCGACGTTTTTCAGGGACCGGAATTTCTTTGCGTTCGCTAATATATTTCCCGGTCAAAGTATTGGCCTCCAGCAGATTATCATATGACCCACTGAAAACGACTTCGCCACCGTGTACGCCGGCAAAGGGACCTATATCAATGATATTATCAGCCGCTTTAATCATCTCAGGATCATGCTCTACAACCAGTACAGTATTCCCGATATCACGCAGCGATTTTAGAATGTTGATCAACCGATCGTTGTCTCTGGGATGTAATCCAATAGTGGGTTCATCCAGTACATATAAGCTGCCGATCAGTGAGCTACCCAGGGAATTTGCAAGGCTGATGCGCTGAGCCTCCCCGCCACTTAGTGTTTTGGCTAATCGATTTAAAGTGAGATAACTGAGGCCAACTTCGTCAAGATATTTGAGCCGTTTGCGGATCTCATAGAGTACCTGCTCGGCCACTTCTTTTTCAAATTCCGTAAGTTCCAGGGTTTCAAAAAAATCCCGGGCGTGGCCGATGGTCATTTCAGCTACTTGACCAATGTGCTTGTCGTTTACTTTCACATATAGAGCATCTTTTCGCACCCGGTAGCCTTTACAGTCGGGGCAGCGGCTGTATCCACGGTATCGCGAATAAAACACCCGCATATGTACTTTGTAGGATTGACTTTTAACTTCCTCAAAAAATGGACGGATACCGATATATTCATCCTTGCCTTCCCAAATAATCTCTTTAACTTCCTCATCGAGTTCTTGGTAGGGGGTGTCAATCGGTAAGCTGTAACGTGCCGAAACTTTGATGAGATCACGCAGATGACGACTAAATTTTTCGCCGCTGTAAGGAGCAATAGCTCCATTACGAATAGTTTCTTGGGGATCGGGAATTACTAAGTCTTCATCGATACCCGAAACCTTGCCAAACCCTTCACATTTATCGCAGGCTCCAAAGGGATTGTTAAACGAAAACATCTGTGGCTTGGGCTCAGTGAACTCCATGCCATCGCGTTCAAAACGCTCACTGAAATTAAGTTCTTTTCCATCTCGAATTTTTACTGAACAGCGACCGCCACCCTCCTGAAAAGCCGTTTCCAGGGATCCCGCAATGCGTGTTCGGGTATCTTCGTCATCTTTTAAAATTAGACGATCAACCAGTACACGATAATCATTGGGGTTGATGTCATCGGGATCCAAATCATCGGTTGTTAGGTCTAAAATTTGTTCGTCGTCAATATGGAGCAGTCGCGGATAACCTTTTTCTTTTAACACCCGCAGTTCGTCTTCCAGTCCCTTTTTTTCATGTTCGGGAATAGAAAACAGCACATAAAATTTCGTATCTTCATCAAACTGATTGTGCAGTTCTTCAATAGCTGTCTTGGTACTGTCTTTTTTAACTTCTTTGCCTGATTTTGGAGAGATCGTATGGCCAATACGCGCATACAGAAGCCGCATATAGTCATATATTTCAGTGGTGGTGCCTACTGTAGAACGCGGGTTTGAGGACGTGGTCTTTTGCTGAATAGCCATAGCCGGTGAAATACCCTGCATGAAGTCCACATCAGGTTTATCCATGCGTTCCAGAAATTGTCGTGCATAACTGGAGAGGCTCTCCACATAGCGGCGCTGTCCCTCGGCATATATAGTATCAAAAGCCAGGCTCGACTTTCCCGAACCGCTGACGCCGGTAACGACCGTCATCTTGTTTCGGGGAATTTCTACATCAATATCTTTGAGGTTATGAACACGAGCCCCTTTGACAATAATAGGGCGATCTTCGTCGGTTTGTGATTGGTCTTTATCGGAGATCGATTCGGTCTGAGACATTCAGTTATTTTTGCGTTTTTATAAACGGGTTAAGGTACAAATTTTATGACAAAAAGTGAGGTTTTAATCCATGCGAAACAATTAACAAAAACATGTCAGGGCATAAATACGTTCGCTTATGATGACCGAAACAA
This sequence comes from uncultured Balneolaceae bacterium, assembly GCA_964397705.1. GTDB lineage: Bacteria > Bacteroidota > Rhodothermia > Balneolales > Balneolaceae > Fodinibius. Next base: position 2,431 of record CAYNKF010000017.1, read on the forward strand.
GTGATAAAAAAGAGAATACTACCTCATTGGTTTCAGGACTCCTAATGTTGGAAGGGATAGGGCTTTTTATAGGACTGCCGTTGGTGGAGTATCTGGAAATAAATCCCTTGCCGAAGTTGGTATTGCTTGTGTTGGTTGCCGTATACTGTGGTTATATGCTTTGGCATGATCCCACTTTTGGAAGAGGACTGTTTCGAAGATCTGATGATACTCAGATCAGTAAAACAATAATATTTCGATTTTTGTTAATTGCCCCGGGATTGTTTGGGTTAACGTGGTTCTTGCATCCCGAATACTTATTTGCTTTCCCCATTGAACGGCCTTGGATTTGGATGCTCGTGATGGTGTTATACCCGTTTTTTTCGGCATTGCCGCAGGAGTTTATATATCGCACGTTCTTCTTTCACCAGTACAAAGGCCTTTTCTACTTCAAAAACAGTGACATTCTATTAAGTGCATTGGCTTTTTCTTTTTTACACATTGTATATGGAAACTGGGTGGCAATAGTGCTCAGTTTTGGCGGAGGTATATTATTTGGTATGACGTATAAACGCACACAATCCCTGTTTTGGGTTACCGTGGAACATGTTTTATATGGATGGCTGATTTTTACTCTGGGACTGGGGGAATATTTTTTTGAGGGATTTTAATACTTTTGGGTGATTGGTACTTCAGCTGTGGAGTTTCTGAAGAAGAGAACTATATTCAGCTATTTCAAATCAAATGAATCAACACAAAATTACAGATAATGAGTCTTGATGTATCCCCAAAGCAGTTTAAACGTTGGATAGATGAAGCGGGTAAACTGATTGCATCACATTACCAAGAACAAACCGATTCAAAAGTTTTTGCCGGTAAAAGTCCTGCAGAAGTGCAGGAACTTCTGGAAGAACCTTTGCCGGGAAAGTCACAAAATATGGGTTCCTTGCTGGATGAAATCGGTGAGAAAATATTAAGTACCATCACCAACAGTGCCGGGCCGCGTTATTTCGGATACATCACGGGCGGTGGAAATCAGGTAGCTGTGTTGGCAGAGATGATCAAAGCGTCCATTAATCAAAATAATTTAAAGTGGCATTCGTCGCCCGCAAGTACCGAACTGGAACGATTGGTGATGCGCTGGATAGCTGAGTTTATCGGCTATCCAACGAGTAGTGCAGGGGTGTTGCTCAGTGGCGGGTCAGTGGCGAATTTTAATTGTCTTGCTGTAGCGCGTAAAATTAAAGCACCGGTTGATATTTCGGATGAGGGGGTCTATGGCTCCCGGGCCATGACCATATATGTATCAGAGGAAGGACACTCCAGCTTTGACAAAGCGATGGATATGCTGGGATTGGGTAAGAAGTATCTGCGCAAGATTCCAGTTGATAATGAATTTCGTATTGATATCGATCAGCTGGAAGAGCAAATTCGCACCGATAAAAATGCGGGATTTCATCCTATTTGTGCCATTAGCGTGGCGGGTACAACCAATACAGGGGCCGTAGACAATTTGAAAGCCGTTGCTGATATTTGTCAGCGCTATGACTTGTGGTACCACGTTGATGCGGCTTATGGAGGCCCCGCTGCTAAAGTCGAAGGGATAAGTGATTTGTTTAAAGGGATTGAAAAAGCAGATTCAGTGGTGGTTAATCCCCACAAGTGGTTATATGTACCTTTCGAAGCGGGCGGTGCTTTAGTCAAAAATCCTGACCATCTGCGAAAGACGTTCAGCACCATTCCTGACTATCTGAAATCTGATGAGCAAAATGGTGCCCGAACCGACTTAATGGAATACAATCTTCCCCTTACTAAAGAATTCAAGGCGTTAAAAGTTTGGATGACAATAAAGGCATTTGGCGCAACTCGTTTGCGCGAAGAAATAGCTTCCGATATCGATAAGGCAACCTATTTGTCGGAACTCGTAGACTCAGATGAAAACTTGGAACTAATGGCTCCGGTTCCTTTATCAATAGTTTGTTTTCGTTATAACTCCGGCGAAATGGAAGAGTCGGCGTTAAATAAGTTAAATGATCAAATTATACAGGAAATTGAGTCTGATGGAAGAGTTTTTCTAACAGGTACCAAAATCAAAGGAAAAACAGCACTTCGGGCCTGTTTTATAAATCCACGTACTGATAAAGAGGATATACAACTACTCAAAAAGGTGGTTTTAGAAAAGGGTAGCAAGTTGGTAAAGTAGAACAATTAAAATGGTATAATCAGATAGTACAAATTTAACAAGAATCAGCTATTCTAATGGCTAAATGCATTAGTATCAATATCTTAGGAGTGTTGATTTAGAGGGGGGTTCTTTTTGACATACGGGTTATTTTCATTACCTTTTTTAAATGTTTTTACAGCTACTTTTTTTAGAGGTTTGCCAAAAGATCATCTACATATAACCAAACAATTAGTATAGATTAGTTTATGGATTTATTTGATAAGCTTGAGTCCAGACCAAGCCCGTTAGGGGAATTTACTTCAGATGGATACGGGTATTATACCTACCCCAAACTTGAAGGTCCGCTGGGGCCCGTAATGAAATTTAATGATGAGGATGTTATCGTCTGGAGCATTAATGATTATTTAGGTATTGGAAGCAATGAAGAGATCAAAGAATATGACGCAGAAATAGCCCAGGATTACAGTTTAAGCAGTCCGATGGGGGCCCGCCTGATGACAGGTAACTCAACGGAGCACGAAAAGCTGGAAGAAGAGCTGGCCGATTTTGTTCATAAAGATGATGCCTTTCTGCTTAATTATGGATATCAGGGCATTATGAGTGTTATTCACGCACTGGTAGATCGCAACGATGTTCTTATTTATGATGAGCTGAGCCATGCCTGTATTGTGGATGGAAAGCAGTTGGCCATGGCAGAAAAGTATGTATTTAAGCATAATGATATTGATAGTTTTAAGACTCAATTAGAACGAGCCCACCGCAAGAAAAAGGATGATGGAGCAGTGCTGGTAGTAACGGAAGGCGCCTTTGGGATGACCGGAGACCTCGGTATTCTCAATGAGATGATTGCCCTTAAAGAAGAGTATCCGTTCCGTTTACTTGTTGATGATGCACATGGCGTAGGAACCATGGGCGAAGATGGTTCCGGTACTGGGACACATTTGGGTTGCCACGATGGCATTGATATTTACTTTGGTACTTTTGCCAAAGCGTTTGCTCTGATCGGTGCTTTTGTAGCTACCAATGAACGCGTGGTAGAGTTTTTGAAAGCAAATGTACGGAGTCAGATTTTTGCGAAGTCGGTACCCATGCCGATAGTGAAGTCGGCGCGCAAGCGACTGGAGATGATTCGTAATAATCCCCAGTGGAGAGAAAAGCTGTGGGAAAACACGAATATGCTGCGTGGAGGACTCCGGGATATGGGCTACAATGTATTACCTGCTGAATGTCCGGTAACGCCCGTTCTAACAAAAGGAAGTACGGATCTCTGTCAGTTAATCATGCGTAAAATGCGTGAAGAGCACGGAATTTTTGTTAGTGGTGTTGCCTATCCGGTAGTACCCAAGGGCACGGTACTAATTCGGCTGATACCGACTGCTGCTCATACTGAAGAGCATATCGAAAAAACGCTCGAGGGGTTTAATGCAATAAAAGATGTGGTTTTTGCTGAAGCGGAAAAACAGAAGCAGAAGATGACTGCATAATTTTTAGCGAATCGTGATTGATAAAGAAGCCTCGCTGATTATAAAGCGGGGCTTTTTTATGTTTAGCTCATTATTACTTATTACCCGAGCAGCTCATAATTAGTGCCGGAGTAGTTTTCTAAAGTCCTTAAAAAAAGGACGAGCGTAAACTCGTCCTTTTAAATAATTTGTAATACTATTTTGAGCTTATGAAAAGAGCTTCTTAATCAGGCCGATAACACCATCTTTTTGATCTTTGGGTGAATCGCCCTTTTTGCCACCGCTAAGCTTATCGTAACTTGGGCGTGGAAGCTGCAGATCATCATCCTTTTTCTTCTTTTTGCCACGGCCATTGTTGCCTCGTTTGGATCGGTTATCACGCTTACCGCCTCGTGACTTTTTCTTCTTTTGCTTCTGTTTTTTTCGTTCTTCCAGCTTCTGCTTCACTTTGTCTGGAAGTGGTAATTCTTTGGGGGCTTGGCCAAGGCTATTTTCCAGCTCGTTGATATCACTGCGATCCTGTTTTGAAACCAGGGATACAATGCGCGATGCAGTCCCCGAGCCGACTAAGCTGGCTCGATAACGATATTCATCCGGATCGTTAGGGACATCATAGTTGATGACCTGCGTTACGCGGTCGAGTCCCAGTTCTGCAGCCGGAATATCAGCAACTAAAAGATACTGGACATCGCCATTGCCAAAGTTGGCAAAGCGCTGTGACCGCTTTTCATCCGAAAGCTTACCGTGAAGGCTTGTGGCTTTCATATCATTTTTGCGCAGCGTTCGATAAAGACGATCTGTCCCGCGTTTTGAGGCGGTGAAAATCACGCAGTTATCGTGAGGTGTATTCTCTAGGTGCGCCATCAGGGTAGTGATTTTCATGCGGTTGGGCACATAGATATAGCCCTGCGTTAAATTTTGATCAACCTTTGGAGGCTCTGTTAACATGCCCGGCGTATCTTCAAAGCCGATAGCAATGGGATCTTCAGTATGTTGTTTGGTAAGCTCTTTGACATCATCGTTAACCTCTTTTGAATAGACGAGAGTCTGATGCTCACTGAGCACACGCTTTAAAATATTCTGAATTTTGTCCTGCAGATTCAGAGCCACCATTTCATCAGCGGCATCGATAACCACTAATCCAACGTGTCGGAATATAAATCTCAGATCCTGACAAACATCAAGGAGGGGGCCGGGATTGCCGGCGATAACTTCCAATTCACTCTGGATAGCCTCTTTCTGTTCTTCAAGATCGGTATCCATATCAATGGAAGCGCACTCAATTTGAGCATGGTACCCCATAGCCCAAACCAGCTCATCAATTTGTTGAGATTCTTCGGGATTAGGGGTTAATATAAGAACTGAAGTACCATCTTTATCCTCTCTATTGTTGACCTGTTCAAGGGCAGGTATTACAAAAGAGGCAATTTTGCTGCTTCCCGGTTCGGCTTTTATTACTGCATCATTACCTTCCAGTACAGCTGGAATTACTTCTTCTTGCAGTTCAGTAAGTTCAGTGTAATTAATGTCTTGAAGCCCGCTCATGATATTGGGGCTTAACGTCATTTCTTCAAACTTCAACGTTCTAACCTTTCATTTTATTAATGTTTGTTCTTCAAGCATTCGCTTCAAAACCAAGCGATGCGTATCAATAGCAGAATATACAAAACTTATGCCGTTTGCTCATCTGATTTCGTGTTTTGTTGATAGTCTTTTATAAACAACGGATCAATATGAAGTTCACGACGGCTTTGTTTTATGTAAACGAGTGAGCCCCCCAACATTATTGCCATTCCAAGCAATCCAAGTATCCCGGCTTCAGGGCCAAAAGCGCCGCCGGTAAAAAAATCAGCTCCTGATTGTTCAATCTGGAGAATAGAAAATTCGATATTCTTACCGCTCACGGGAAAGCCGAGAATCCCTGCCATTACAAAATTCCAGCTAAAATGAAGGCCGACCGACAAGCCTAGGCTCCCGGTCATCACGTACGGAATAGCCAAAATAATACCAGCTAAAATGATGTTGAATGTGGAGATAAATGAGGCATTGGGGTTAAAGAAGTGCATAAAGCCAAAGAGGGATGAGGTAAATAAAATGGCCATTATAAGGGCTCTATTTAACCCGATAGCAGGATATTTTAATCCCTCTGTGATATTGAGAAGCTGGTAGCCCCGGGAAAATAATTCTTCATGAAATCCCACCATAAGCATAGCTATAAAGAAGCTGATAATACCCTTAAAAAAGGGTGTTTTTAAATCTGCTTCCCAACCGTATTGAACAATGGTTATCCACCCCAGAGTCCATTGAATAAGGAAAATAGTGCTAATAGAAAGGGCAGCAATCAGGCATCCCGTGAAAAAATCTCTTACCCACTGCTTATTAAAATGAATTCCGTAATCAAAAAAAGAGCGTTTATCTAACAGTTTTGCGGCAAGCCAGACGCTTAAGATTATTCCCAAAAATTGAGGAATAGTGGTGTACACCATTAGTGGGTCAGCCAATAGTTGTTGCACGCCCATTATGCCGAAACCAACCAACAAAAACATGAAGATGAATTGGATTAACAGTCGCCATCCGGCTTTAAGACGCTGTTCGTTGTCATTGATGAAGATATTCATGGAATAAGAAACATTAGCAGTTTTAATTCGGTTACCTTAGTATAAAGGCAAGATAATCTACATGAAAAGCTAAAGGAAATCATTAATTTATGAGTGATCGTTTTGTATTGGAGGCATCCAAAGAGGAGGTAGAAGATCTATTTAGCGTATCAACGGCGCGTGACGATTTTTTTAAACCAGACTATAATATTACACCCGGTTCGCTTATACCGGTGGTGTATCAAGAGGATGGAGAATGCAAGGTCTATACTTTTCGCTGGGGATTGATTTCACCCGATGCCGAAGAAGAAATAGAGGGTAATGACAATTTTGTTGTTCCTGTTGAAGATTTGGAAGAGGATGAATGGCTGACGGAATGTGTTGATCGGCGCCGATGCCTGATTCCCGCTAATGGGTTTTACAAATGGAAGTTTAGCGAGAAGAAAAGTACGCCTTTTTATATTCGGTTACTCTCTAATCAGCTGACCGCCATAGCAGGCATATATTCTGTTTGGAAATCCTCGGCAGGTCGTGATGTTTATTCCTGTGCGATGCTTACGACTGAGGCCAATACGCTCATTCAGCCGGTTGATGACCGCATGCCTATTTTTGTTCATCCTGATGATCATGAGCAATGGCTGGGAGAGGGAGCATTGAGTGAATCAGAGCTGAAGGAGGTTATAAATGGATATAGCATGACCGAATTGACGGTAAATCGCGTATCTGAGGATGTCAATGATCCCGAAAATAACAGCCCCGAGCTTATTCAACCGATTCCCAAATAGAAGTAGGACTCGGGCTAAGACTATAATTATTGTTCGCCTTCACTTTCTTTATAAATCCGCATGGTAGGGTAAGCCAGGTCAATGTCGTCGTGTTGATCAAAATTATCCAATATATCTTCCCATATCGCTTCTCCAAGACTCCGCCGTCGCCGGGGATTAGAAAGGTGGCGAATCGTCAGGCAAATACCACTATCGTGCACATCTGTGTAGACTGTTGGAGTCAGGTAGCGATAGTGGATGAGATAGGATTTTTTGGCACGACTTACCTGGTTTTGGGCCTCCTTAACATAATCTTTCAAGTGCTTGTCGACAATTTCCTGAAGAATCTGTTTCGCTTTCTTCCAGTCGCTTTCAAAAGTGACGAGTACCTGTAGCTCATTCCAGATAAACTCAAAATCACTGGTATAGTTGGCCAGTGAATCATCAAAAACCAAATGGTTAGGTACATGGATTACACGACCGGTGCTTTGATCAGCATGCACCCAGTTGCCAATTTCTAACAAGGTAAATTTAAAAACCCGAACATCAATAACATCCCCTTTAACATCTCCTACCTGGATGCGATCACCAACGTCAAAAGGTTTACGCCAGAGCAGGAAGATCCATCCGGCAAAATCGGTGACGGGCCCTCTCAGCGCAATGGCTAAACCGGCAGAAAGTAATCCCAAAAAGGTTGCCAGTGATTGTAATCCTTCAAACCAAATACGGCCCACAATTAAAAAACCAAGGAAAACGCCGATATACGTAAGATTTTTACGCCATTTATACTGGGCTTTTTCATCCGGCAATTTTTTATTGATGATGCGTATAGCGATGAGGCGAATGAGCCAAATAATAAAAATGGCAATAATCGAAAGGGTAAGCTGGTAGGTAATACCAGGCGAATTCTGAATAAACTCTTGAACTCTATTCGGAAAATCTTGCACGGCTATTTATTTAAGCGATGAAATATTTGCTAATTCAACTAGTTAGTATAGGTGCATCACATGAAAAGTTCTATTATATCTTCATTGGAAAGAAAAGGAATTTTGAATAACTTTACGGGTCTGAAAACTACCGTTATATAGATTATACTCATGCTTTATACAATAATACTTTCGATAATTACTCTTGTCAGTGTTCTTTTGGTCATTGTAATTCTATTGCAACCGGGTCAGGGGCAAGGAATTTCCGGTGGTTTGGCAGGTGGCCAAGCCGGTGGACAGGGGCTTGGTGCTCGTCGCACAGCTGACTTATTATCAAAATCCACTTCTGTGCTTGGCGCGGCTTTATTAGTTCTAAGCGTATTAGCAAACTTTGCAATTGAACGTGGAGGACCTACTGAAAGTGCGGTACAGCAAAGTGGTGTTGATGCTCCGACCGAACAAACTGATGGTTTGGATGCATCGCAAAGTCCATCTGCAGTACCTGAATTGCCGCAAAATCAAGGTGGCAACAATGGTGGTGGAGATAATGGGGGAAGTTCTGGAGACGAAAATTAATTCCCGAACTGATTAAAGATTTTACAGCCCGATTTCTGAGCAGGAGATCGGGTTTTTTTTATTGCCCTGTCATAATTTCAGATAGAAGCCGGTGTGATTTAAGTCGCTGGGCATGATCATAAATATAGGTAGCAGTCATAATCTCATCGGCAGCGGTTTTTTCTACGAATTTGGAAAGCTCTTCTTTGACCGTTTCTTTGTTGCCCACAAAGGTATATTTCAACATCTGCTCTACCGTCCTTTTCGTTCGTAAATTCCAGACTGTATTCATATCGTCAACAGGAGGAGGCATGGGATCACGGTTGCCCGTTACGACGCCCATAAACATCTGCTTTAGCGATGTAGATAAATATTTGGCCTGCTCATCAGTATCAGCAACAACAATATTAACGCAGGGCATTACGCAGGGTTCATTTAGTTGTTCGGAGGGTTCAAACTTCTCGCGGTATACCTGCAATGCTGCATGCAATTGCTGTGGCGAAAAATGACTGGCAAATACGTAAGGTAATCCCAATGCGGCTGCTAAGTGTGCACTGTCGGTACTGGATCCCAAAATCCACAGCGGCACTTCGGTTCCTTCTCCCGGAATGGCACGGACATCAGAAGAACTGTTCTCGGGAGAAAAATACTGCTGCAGCTGTTTAACGTTTTGAGGAAATTGCCGGACCTGCTGCATCCGGTCGGGACGAATAGCCTGCGCAGTTTTCTGGTCGGTGCCGGGGGCACGCCCGAGGCCAAGATCAATACGATCGGGGTACAGGGTAGCCAGCGTGCCATAATGTTCAGCAATAACTAGCGGGGAGTGATTGGGCAGCATAACGCCGCCAGAGCCAATGCGCAGGGATTCAGTAGCTTCAGCTATATGGCCCAAGAGCACAGACGTCGCCGAGCTGGCAATATTTTCCATATTGTGATGTTCTGCCATCCAGAATCGGGAATAGCCCCAGTCTTCGACATGCCGCGCTAAATCCCGGCTGTTATTGATAGCATCGGCGGGGGTATCTCCTTCAGTAATTACTGCTAAATCTAAAACGGAATACGCTACCTCAGTAAGGGGGTTTTTGCTCATGTATTATTTTGAATAACCTTTCTAGAAATACTGTAGATTAGAAAATACACTGGAAAGTATATACGCTTGATTATGAATCTTTGATTTTTTGAATTTGGACAGAGTCAAAATGAGTAGCCGGAAAGCGAACAGTCCAAACACCGCGTAGATCCCCCATCGAAAAACCGGTAGCTTGATCTTTGGGATACAACTCCTGAATGGTAGCCAAATTTTTCTTGCTGATATCTTCGTTGACCTTACCGTGACAGTTCAGGCAGAGAGAATTGGTAATAGTAATCGGGGCATGAAAGGTAATTCTGTTTTCATCGGCATAGGTAACAGGCGTTAACTCTTCGCCCGATTCCAGCTTGTCGATATATTGTTTAATAACCTTGGCTTCGAGGGAGTCAGCGGTATTGTAAGGGTTGCGGGGTTGATGACTGGCGCGCCGGATACTTACATTATGATGATTTGAAAGTGAATCGGTGAGCGGCATGGCTTCCACATTACAGAACTGTAGGGCATATTCAACGCCACCTTCTTCCATCGCATTTTTGAGATTTGAGCTCAGCGTTTGGAAGGTAGCCTTTGCAATTTTTTGTCCTTCGTTAACTACAGCCGTTGTATCATAGGTAATGCTATTATCTTTTTTCTGTTGTGATTCGGTCTGACAGCCGAAACCCATTACCAGAATAATTGCTAATATTATTAAATATCGCATAATGAATAGTATTTAAGTTTTAAGGATGTCAACTGTAATCTAATGGATAAATAGCTGCTATTCTATATTAATAATTTGCCCTGTAATGAGTGTCTTAAGGCTCTTCTCGTATCCGTCAACAACGTGTTCCATTTTAGCAGGGGTATGGCCGGGAAAGAAGTCACCGAGTGCATCGGCTGAATCCTCGACTAGTGCCGGACTTACGGCATTAATGCGATACCCTTTCTGCAGAAATTCACCATATGCGCCTGTCACAAATCCATTGATTGCACCGTTAATCGTACTCAAAATAGTTCCCTGAGGGATAGGATCGTCAGAAAGAATTCCAGAAGTTAGCGTCACACTGCCCCCTTCATTCAGGTAATTCATAGCGGTAAGGGCTACGTTTATTTGCCCCATCATCTTGCTTTGAACCCCCTCAAGAAAATCCTTATTTGTAGAATTAGCCAACGGTTTTACAGGCGCTGATCCTGCAGTGATAATAACGGCATCAATGGGTCCCGTTTCCTCAAATAGTTTTTGAATGGATTCTGGACTAGTTATATCCACTTGCACGTCGCCCGAACTGCTTCCGGCAATGATGAGCTCATAATCGCCATTAAGTCGTTTGGCCACTTTTGATCCGATTGTTCCGGTTCCGCCTATCAGTAAAATTTTCATATTAATCAATATTGGGATTCAGATGGTTTAATGATTCTGTTTTTAGGATGGATATTTCCGAGTACAAAGGAAAATATATTATTCAAATAGATGGGATAGGAAGTGTTTATATAATGATCAAAAATCTGATTCCTTTTACGGCACTTATTGGATTAAAGTAGGTGCTTAGAGATTTTGATAATACAATTATAACAGGAATGCCGACTATAGTAATGAGAGCAAAAGCAATTTGAAAAGTGTTAGAAGTACTAAAATAAAACCAAAGGAAAAGTGTCTTTAAACTTGTTTCATAATCATAGGAACTTACTACATTTTGCAAGACACTCAGTTGACCAATAGTATTGCTGATCAGTACATAAGATTAAAGCATATTAATTAGAAAGAGTACAAATTTTCTACCATATTTAAAGTAATATTATTTGAAGTCATTAAAAGAGAAATAATAAAATAAGCGCCAATCATGTTAGAAAAGACCCACTTAATTATCCTTTCAATATTCGTGCTTAGTTTATTTGTATTTGCTTCATGCGAAATTTTAGAACAAAACGATAAACAACTATCTGAATCCCTTGAATCAGTGGAAGAAGTAATCCTGATCCCTGAAGGAAAAGATGCAACAATCACGGTTAATAAGGATAATAAAGCATTTTTTAGAATTGAATTCAGTGATATTGAACAAAATGATGTAATCCAAAATGGTATCGGAGAGGGGTGGTGTATTGATTGGCAGACCGAAATCGATTCTGAAAACGGTGTCTACAATGGGGTTGAACTCTACTCTACGTATCGGGTTGAGAAGTGGAAACCGGTTAATTATTTGATCAATATCAAAGATGATCTAATGACTAATAATGCTGAGATTACTTATCGTGAAATTCAGCTGGCAATTTGGTCATTTCGTGCAAATCCTGAGTTTAATTTGGAAGAAGTTGCATTAGAAGATCTGCCTGGTAGAATGGTTAAAGATGGTCAACCCAATTTTAGCTATGAAAGAGTAAAAGAAATTATAACTACTGTTGAGCAAGGGTATAGTGATTTTGAATATAATGACGAGAGTAAGTTTGCTGTTATAGCTTCAACTCCCTCTGATGTTCAGACAGTATTTACAGTTGTTAATTAAAATCGAATAGAACTAAAAAAAAGGAAGTAACATTTTACTCAACTGTTTACTGTGCAATGGCTACATTTTGTGTAGATATCCAGTTAAGCTATAGATTGTTGACTTTCAAATCATAACGGCAGCCCATTACGGCAAATCTATAAAAGATGAAGCTATATCAAAGTTTTTATACTACCAAGCTCCCGAAAAGATCCCCTTTAAGAGCTTAACTTCAGAAGACTCTTTATTTATACTGTTTAATGGCTTAAATGAAAGTATCTAAAGGAGTTAGTTAAAGAATAGAAAACAGCTTCACTTACCGATACAAAACCGTGAGAAAATGGAATCCAATATATCTTCGGTAGTTATTTCCCCGGTAATGGTCCCTAGATCTTTAAGGGCTGAGCGTAGATCAATAGAAAGGAAATCGCCGGTCATACC
>CAYNKF010000018.1:0-14609 GCA_964397705.1 uncultured Balneolaceae bacterium
CACTAAAGCACTTTTTAAACTTAGTCACTTTTTAGGAATCTAATTTTAACACTGTACTAAATATTATCCATGGCAAGAGATAAAATTATACCTATTGCGATTGAAGATGAGATGCAGTCGGCCTATATCGATTACTCGATGTCGGTTATTGTATCTCGTGCCCTGCCCGACGTTCGGGACGGTCTGAAGCCGGTTCACCGACGCATTTTATACGGAATGAGTGAGCTGGGGATGCTTCACAACAGAAATTATAAAAAGAGTGCTCGTATTGTAGGTGAGGTGCTTGGTAAGTATCACCCACATGGTGATTCGGCCGTTTACGATTCGATTGTTCGGATGGTTCAGGATTTCTCCTTGCGCTATCCTTTAGTGGACGGGCAAGGGAACTTCGGTTCTATTGATGGGGATTCCGCAGCGGCGATGCGTTATACGGAAGTTCGTATGGAACGTATTGCCGAGGAAATGCTCACGGACATCAACAAAGAGACTGTCGATTTTAACGATAACTTTGATGATACCCTGCAAGAACCTACTGTTCTACCGGGGATGTTGCCGAATATGCTGCTGAATGGAGCTTCGGGTATCGCGGTGGGGATGGCTACGAATATGGCCCCTCATAACCTGACGGAAACTATTGATGGGATTGTGGCTTATCTGGATAATCCGGATATAGAATGCAAGGAGCTTATGGAACACATTCCTGCTCCTGACTTCCCTACGGGTGGCATCATATACGGTTATGAAGGAGTGAAGGAAGCCTATGAAACAGGTCGTGGAAAAATCACTCTTCGTGCTCGTTGCACAACAGAAGAGCTGCGTCACGGACGTGAGCAAATTGTGATTACTGAAATACCTTACCAGGTTAATAAAACGACCTTGGTACAAAAGATTGCCAAGCTGACACAAAACGAAAAAATTGACGAAATTTCGGAGATCCGTGATGAGTCTGATCGTGACGGAATGCGCATTGTGGTAATACTTAAGAGAAATGCCAATACAGGCATTGTCCTCAATCAGCTTTATAAGTATACACAGATGCAGACGACCTTTGGGGTTATTAGTTTAGCGCTTGTAAAAGGGCGTCCCAAGGTTATGCCGCTGAAGGAGCTTATTTATCATTATGTGGAGCATCGTGTCGAAGTTATTATTCGACGTACGCTTTACGATCTGGATCAGGCGGAATCACGAGCCCACATCCTAGAGGGGCTTAAAATTGCGCTGGATGATCTTGATGAGGTCATTAAGACCATTCGTGCTTCCGATAGTCCGCAAGAAGCTAATGAAGCGCTTCGATCTAAATTTGCACTTACCGACCTGCAGGCGAAAGCTATCCTGGATATGCGTCTGCAGAAGCTTACCGGATTGGAACGCGATAAGATAGAGCTTGAATACAACGATATAGCAGAGAAGATTGCGGATTACCGTAAGATTCTTTCCAATCGTGATCGGCAGAAGGCTATCATCAAAGATGAGCTTCTGGAGATCAAAGATCGTTATGGTGATGAACGCCGTACGCAAATCGTCCACTCCGCAGAGGACTTCAGCGTTGAGGATATGATTGCCGACGAAGATGTAGTTGTGACTATCTCTAACAAAGGCTTTATCAAGCGCATGCCTGTTAGCGGTTACCGTCGACAGAAACGCGGTGGAAAGGGCATGAAAGGAACGACTACTAAAGATGATGAATATGTAGAGCATCTTTTTGTAGCGACCAACCATAATTATATTCTATTCTTTACGGAGAAAGGACAATGTTACTGGTTGAAGGTCTATGAGATTCCCGAAGGTTCGAGAACTGCTCGCGGACGTGCGATTGTTAATCTTATCGATATTGATAAGGATGACTCTATCAAGACATTTGTGCCGGTGAAAACGCTTGATGATGAGGAGTACATCAACAACAATTACATTATCATGGCTACGAAAGAGGGCAAGGTTAAGAAAACCAGCCTCGAAGCTTATAGTCGTCCGCGCCGTGATGGAATTATTGGCATCAACATTAATGATGATGATTCATTGCTGGAAGCTGCTCTTACGAATGGTGAAAGCAATATTATTCTTGCCAATAGAAAAGGACGAGCCATTCGGTTCCACGAAGATGATGTCCGTGACATGGGCCGAAATACTTCCGGAGTTAAAGGGATGGATCTGGGTGATGATAACGAGCTTGTTGATATGGTTGTTATCAAAAACACCCACGGTGCTACCGTTCTGGCGATTTCTGAAAACGGTTACGGCAAGCGATCGTTGGTTGAAGATTACCGGGAGCAAAGTCGTGGCGGCAAGGGCGTGATTACGCTTAAAGTCACTAAGAAAACTGGAGAACTTATAGCTCTTAAGGATGTCTCAGATAAAGATGATCTGATGGTCATTACCGAGGGTGGAAAAGTAATCCGAATGAGTTGCGACGGAATTCGAACGATGGGTAGAAATACGCAAGGTGTTCGAATTATGCGTCTCGATACTGAAGGTAAAATTGCTGCAGTAACGCGGGTCGTCAATGAAGAAGAAGACGAAACGGTGTAGCAGTAAATTATTCTAATAAATTAGGCCCTGTCAGAAGTAGAATTCTGACAGGGCTTTTTATTTTAGTCTAGTTCTTTAATACCGGACAGACTTTCTTTTAAAATATTTGCTGATTTGGTAAGCCCCTCAATCTCTTCATCAGTGAGGTCAGGAGTAATTTTATTTTTTACCCCCTCCAGTCCGATAACACTTTGCAGGCTCATGCATACGTCGGTAATGCCGTATTCGCCTTCCCAGAAGATACTAACAGGAATCACACTTTTCTCGTCTTCTAAAATGCCTTCTACGATGCGTGCGATAACAACTCCAATGGCTGTATTGGTAAATCCTTTACGATCTATAATTTTATAAGCGGCATTTTTTGCTTTCATGAAAAGCTCCTCAAGCTCCTCACGTTTGTAAGGTTTGTTCATGATGGTATTATGCTCGATCGGTTTACCGCCGATATTAGCCTGGCTCCAGATGGGTACTTCCGAGTCTCCGTGTTCACCTAGGATATAGGCGTGCACTGAACGAGGATCAACATTATAATAATTACCAAGCAGGGCCCGAAAGCGTGCGGTATCCAAAAGGGTGCCCGTTCCAATGATTCGGTGAGGTTCTCGACTGCTCAGTTTCTGGGAAACATAAGTGAGAATATCCACCGGATTGGTTGCAATAATTAAGATAGCATTTGGAGCATGGGTATCTAATTTTGAGATGATATCCTTAAATACAGCGGCATTTCTGTTTAAAAGTTCAAGCCGTGATTCGTCGGGTGACTTTTGTCCAACTCCCGCTGTGACAACAATAACCTGAGTATCTTTAAGATCTTCATAACTACCGGATCGTACTTTTACATTTCCGACCAAAAGCTGACCATGCATCAGGTCCATAGCTTCCCCTTCTGCTTTCTCTTTGTTTTGGTCAACTAAAATGATCTCGCTTGCAATGCGCTGATTGAAGAGAGCATAGGCTGCAGCTACTCCAACATTTCCCGTTCCTATTATTCCAACTGTTCTTCGTTGTATCATCCGATATTACTTTATAGGTTAAGTGTAGTAAATGAAATAAAGATTATTTGAAAGTCTTACCCACCATGCAGTTAAAATATTTCACTACTTCATATTAAGTTCATTAATCGTGTTTATATAAAAGCGTCACTTCAATAAATTAAAGAAAAAACCAATTATGGCTAAACAAGATATTGATTTAACGAAACATGGGATAGAAGTCGATAATGTTATTAGGAATGTTACCCCATCAGAGCTTTATGAAGAGGCAATTAAACATGATGCGGGATCAGTAATTGCTAACAATGGAGCTCTCGTTGTCCGGTCAGGTAAAAGGACAGGAAGAAGCCCGGCAGATAAGCGGATAGTTGAAACTGATGATGTTAAAGATGAAGTTTGGTGGGGCGACATTAACATATCGCTTGATGAACATACGTTTAATATAAATCATCAGCGCGCTACTGATTATCTTAATACACGTGATAGCTTATATGTAATTGATGGATTTGCTGGTTGGGACCCTAATTACCGATTGAAAGTTCGAATTATTGCGGAACGTGCCTACCATGCACTTTTTATGCATAACATGTTGATACGACCTACTGAAGAAGAGCTTGAAAACTTTGGCGAGCCTGATTTTGTGGTATATAATGCCGGAAAATTTCCTGCAAACCAATATACTGAGGGTATGACTTCTGATGCCAGTGTGGATGTAAATTTTAAAACTAAACAGATGGTCATTCTTGGTACTGAGTATGCCGGGGAGATGAAAAAAGGGGTCTTCACGGTTATGCACTACTTGATGCCCAAACATAATGTTCTTTCGATGCATTGTTCAGCCAACGAAGGAGACGATGAAGATGATGTGGCATTGTTCTTTGGCTTATCGGGTACCGGTAAAACGACGTTATCCGCAGATAATAGCCGCAAGTTGATTGGCGACGACGAGCATTGTTGGAGCGAAGACGGAGTTTTTAATATCGAGGGTGGGTGTTATGCTAAAACCATAGATCTCTCTGAAGAAAAAGAACCGGAGATTTATAATGCTATTAAATTTGGAACCGTCTTGGAGAATGTAGGATATGATGAGAATTCGAGGGAAGTAGATTATGAAGATACCTCTATTACCCAAAACACACGGGCCTCATATCCTATTGAATATATATCAAATGCCAAGATACCTTGTATGGCCGGGCATCCGAAGAATGTCATTTTCCTCACTTATGATGCTTTTGGGGTATTGCCTCCGGTTAGTAAATTATCTCCTGAGCAGGCTATGTATCACTTTATTAGTGGGTATACAGCAAAGGTGGCTGGTACCGAGGTAGGAGTTACCGAACCAGAGGCTACTTTTTCTGCGTGCTTTGGAGCAGCGTTTTTGGTATGGCCACCAAGCAAGTATGCTGAAATGTTGGCTGATAAAATGCGTAGACACGATGCGAAGGCCTGGTTGGTAAATACGGGGCTAACGGGTGGACCTTACGGCGAGGGAAACAGAATAGATTTGAAGAATACCCGGGCCATTATTGATGCTATTCATAAAGGTGAACTTACCGACGTTGCTACGGCTAAAGACGAAGTGTTTGGTTTTGACATTCCAAAAGAATGTCCGAATGTACCTTCTAAAATATTACAGCCAAGAGAAACCTGGGGTAATCCAGAGAATTACAATAAACAGGCAGCTAAACTTGGTAAACTTTTTCAAGAAAACTTTAAAAAGTACGAACAAGAAAGCAGCCAAGAGATTATCAATGCCGGACCAAAAGTTTAGGTGTCGTTAGATACCTTCATATTAATTGGCTGAAATTTTTAATTCTGATGATAGAGGCTTGGGAATGATTACATTCGTGATGAGCATGGTTGTTCTCGAGCCTCTATATTTATTTTTAGAAAGATAAATGATTATTTAGTACATATTATCTAACTGTTTTCCATCATATCTTCAAGCAATTCATTTCTTTTTTCTATCAATATATCTGGAGAAATCAATTTAACATCTTTAGGAAATTGTAAAAGCCATTCATTGATAAAGTCTAAATTATCAAAATAAAATTCTATCCTAAATAAGTTAGGATTTACTTTGTTTTTCTTAATAATATTAGTCGGTAAATTGGCTTGAAATCGCTTTACTGCTTTCTTGGATACATCTACTATTATTTTTTCCGAACTCCCGTCAGATCGAAAAATTAACCCTTCTACATCGATCTTGCCATATGGGACGAACTCTTTGTCCAGAATTTCGATATCTGACATCCTATCGAGCACAAAATTTCGGATATCTTCTCTTTTGTGGGAATGACCTATCACATTCCAGTGGTCACGATAAAATACGATAATATAAGGGTCGACTTTTCGACTGCTAATTTCTTCTGTTGATTTCGCTCGGTAGTTAAAGCGGATGGTATTATTCTTGGCGATGGCATTACTGATTACATACCAGTCGCCCCCCTCCATTTTTTCAGCCCCAAAGTTTAAGTATGGGTCTACTACCGTTCGTTCTTCCAGGGATTCCATGAAATCGCGCAGCTCATCCGGGACCACTTCTTTTATCTTCAGCTCTACACCCTTGGCATCTTCAATAAGCTTTTGGTCGACCTGTGACTTTACAAAATTTAGGCCCACCATTATAGTAGCGAGCTCCTTATTTGTAAACATCAGGGGAGGAATTTTATATCCCTGCATAATGCCATAGCCGTGGTACTTGTCATGGGTAACAGGGACATTCATTTCTGAAAGAGCATTGAAGTCCCGAAAGACAGTACGTCGACTTATATTAAATTTATCTGCAATTTTATCTACCGTAATTCGGCTGTTTGATTGTTGAAGCATGAGTATGAGCTTCATTCTGCGCTCGGAGCTATTCATCAATAAATAGGGTAAATTTTAGTAAGGGATGAAGGGACCAATATAAGTGAAACCGCAGAGATTCTCAGTTAATAAAAGAGGGGGAGTTAGCTTTTTTCAATGATTATTACAGCTTTACCATTGTAAAAATCGGAGCCAATGGAGAGGTCAAGAGAGGTGATAGTTATCGCTTCTGAAATATTTTTTAGCTCATCCTCGAAGTCTAACCCTTTGTACAGAACCATCTTTTCCCAAGATAAATGCTTGGTCATCTTAATGAGGTTGCCAATCTTAAAGGCATGCTTTGAGATAAGAATGCATTCTTTGTCAAGATGTAGATTCTCAATGGATCCATCTATAATTCCGATATTTTTAATGCCTAACTCTCGAGCCATTTGCTTCATCGCCAGACACTTTTTGGTAACTAAGTCATTGAGTACAAAATGTTTTGCGGGATGTGTGATGGCTAAAGGGATGCCCGGGAGTCCGCCCCCGGTACCGGTGTCGAGGAATAGATCGTTTTTATCAAAGAATTCAAAGCTTGAAAGGAGGAGGGAATGCCGAATATGTTGCCAGATAGTTTCACGTGAAACGTCTCTACTTACAAGGTTTACCCGGTCATTCCACCAGAGCAGTTTATCTAAATAGGATTCGAGCTCATTCCGATATTTTTTAATGAGCTCATCGACTTGAGCAAAGGTTTCACGTGGAACAGATTTTTGGATAATATTATGTTGTTCCACGTGAAACTTATTGTGTTTATGGTTGTTTTGAGTATTGAAATGTCTATATCAGTTATTCAAATAGACCATCAGAACTGAGATATCGCTCGGTGAGACGCCGCTAATACGGCTGGCTTGTCCTAGCGTTTCGGGTCGAATACGGTCCATCTTTTGTTTGCCCTCGGCAGAAAGGCTATTAATTTTATCGTAATTGAGTTCGTCCGGTATAAGAGTATCTTCCTGTTTTTTCATCTCTTCAACCATTTCAAACTCTTTTTCAATATATCCGGCATATTTAATTTGAATTTCGACCTGCTCATATACAAGCTCATCCGCAGTGATCTCGCGAGCTTTTTCTTTTAGTTCAGGATCGGCATTCATAAGATTAAAGATGGAAAGCTCGGGACGCGGTATAAGCGTTTTTGCTTTTACCGGTTGTGATAGGGTGGAAGTGTCCTGCTCTTTGAGCATCGGATCCATTTTTTCGGGATAGACGGTATAATCTGCAAAAAGATCATGAATTTTATCAATGGCTTCTTTCTTTGTTTTGAACTTTTCAAAGCGCTCATCAGAGGCCAGGCCAATTTTGTGGCCAAGCTCAGTAAGACGAAGATCGGCATTGTCTTGGCGCAGCAAGATTCGATGTTCGGCGCGGGAAGTGAACATCCGATAGGGTTCTTCAGTGCCTTTGGTGATAAGATCATCAATGAGCACACCGATATATGCTTCTGATCTTTTCAGAATAAATTCTTCTTTACCTTGCACTTTTCGCGCCGCATTGATACCGGCCATCAGCCCTTGGCAGCCGGCTTCTTCGTATCCGGTAGTTCCGTTAATTTGTCCGGCAAAAAAGAGACCCTCTGTAATTTTGGTTTCCATACTACGGCGTATTTGATAAGGGGGAAAGTAATCGTATTCAATGGCGTAGCCGGGACGAAGCATAACGGCGTCTTCAAAGCCGGGAATAGTACGCAAGGCTTTATATTGTACATCTTCAGGTAGGGAAGTAGAAAACCCATTCAGATACATCTCGTAAGTATTCCAACCCTCGGGTTCAAGAAATAGCTGGTGACTATCTTTATCAGAAAATCGGTTGATCTTATCTTCAATAGAGGGACAGTATCGAGGCCCGGTAGAATCTATAGTGCCATTAAACATCGGGCTGCGATCAAATCCCGAACGAAGCATATCATGTACTTCTTCATTTGTATTTCCGATCCAGCAGGTGAGCTGTTCTTCTCGAGAGGGAAGTGATTCGGTCATAAACGAGAAGGCATTAGGATCTTCATCCCCATACTGAATTTCCAGCTCATCATAATTAATAGAGCGACCATCAATACGAGGAGGAGTCCCGGTCTTTAGTCGACCGACTTCAAAACCAAGATCTTCAAGGGCCGCAGAAATTCCGATCGAAGCACGTTCGCCAGAACGCCCGCCCCCAAAATTAGTGTCACCGATATGCATCAAGCCATTGCCGAAAGTACCGGTCGTAAGGATAACGGCATCTGCCTCAAAGATTTGTCCCGTAGAAGTTTTTACTCCGGTGGCTCTTTTTCCATCATCAGTGGTTAATACATCAACCACATTATCCTGACGAAAATGAAGGTTCTCTTTCTTTTCGAGTTCTTCCCGCATGGTCTTGCTGTAAAGAGCTCTATCGCTTTGGCAGCGTGGACTCCACATTGCCGGACCCTTGCTGGTATTTAAAATGCGAAATTGAACGCCGGATTTGTCAGCTACTTTACCCATAAGTCCGCCAAGGGCATCTATTTCTCGTACCAGTTGCCCTTTGGCAACCCCACCGATAGCTGGATTGCATGACATCTTTGCAATGGCATCGAGGTTCATGGTTATCAGTAATGTGTTGGCACCAATTTCTGCTGCTGCACCTGCGGCCTCACTACCAGCGTGACCGGCACCAACTACAATGACATCGTATTTTGGGAAAAGGGAATTCATAATTAGCTTAAGTGTATGTTTTTATTACACTTATATATTATTAAAGTTATAGAGTTGACTACTTTTGCCTCAATCCGATAAAAATCTGCGGTAGTCTTGAGAGTCTCCAAAAATAAGGGTTTTTGAGCAAAATATTTAACCTTGTGTATAAGAGTTGTTATTCTGAAATATGATACGAGATGAAGGAATTATTATTCAATAAATTACAATAAACAGATGTCAAAAATTACAAAGGCTGTAATTCCGGCCGCAGGCGAAGGATCCCGTATGCAACCGATTACTAATTACTTATCGAAGCCAATGCTACCGTTGGGCAAAAAGCCAGTGTTACAGCATATCATCGAAGAATTGAAAGAAGCAGGTATTCGGGAAATTGCTGTAGTAGCTAAAAGCGATGACCAGAAGATGATCGACTATTTTAAGTATGATGCTTCAGTGCAGTTTATCTTTGATGATTCGTTATCAGGACCGGGTGGTGCGATCTTAAAAGCAGAATCGTTTGTGAAGAAGGAAGACTTTATAGTGGTTTTTGCTGATGCACCGTTGAAAGGGATAGGGAAAACCTCATATTTAGAAGATCTCATTTCTATGAAAAGTGAAAAGGATGTGATGGGGGTACTGGCGATTTACCCTATCAGTAAAGAAGAGGCCTCGTCAAGGGGTGTGGTAGAGTTTAAGGTGAATAATGCTATAAAGGAAAAAAAGGTCCGTTTAACAGATATCATAGAAAAACCGTCTATAATACCGACTGATCCATGGGCCGTGGCGTGTCGATATGTATTGGATAATAGGATTTTTGAAATACTTAAAGAGACAACGCCCGATTCCCGAGGAGAGTTGCAACTTACTCCTGCTATACACAAGATGGTCGCTGATGGAGGCTTGGTACTGGGATACCCGCTGGCAGATGGGTTAACCCGACATGACACAGGCAATTTTGAAGGATACTTTAAGGCATTTAGGGCATTTACCTCATCGTGAAAGAATGGGTTATAGCAGCTCTTCCTGAACCAACCACTTGTAACAGTCACGGACAGATTCTCTAACAGGAGGAATACGATAGCCCAATTCTTCTTTGGCCTTATCACTGGAGTAAACAACATTTCGGGTCATAAGCTTTGCAAGCTCCGGTGTAAGGTCGGGTTCCTTTCCGGTGAAATATGCAATGGCGGATTTAAAATTGGCGACCAGCTTAAGGATGGGTGCTGGGATAATTTTAGGCTGTGAAGAAATGTTGGATACGTCTGCTATAATAGATACGAACTCAGCAAAGGTACAGTTTTGGCCTCCTAAAATATAGTTTTCTCCATCACGCCCATTCTCGACGGCTGAAATATGAGCTCGTACAACTTCGTTGACATGAGCTATACTCATGTTGCCACACGTGACACCGGGCAGATCATCATCCCGCAAAGCAAAGAAAAGACGCCCCCAGTTATTGGCATCATAGGGCCCCACAACCATGGCCGGATTCATTATCACGACTTTTATATTGTGGTTGCGGGCCTTTAGAGCTTCACGTTCAGAAAGCCATTTGGTGCGCTCATAATTAACCCACGATTCTCCACCACCCTGTGGGCTTTCTTCAGTTACGATACCACCCATAGTACCCCAGGCCGAAACGCTTGATGTATGGATAAAAGTCTTAACATCATGTTTGATAGCAGCCGTAACCATATTTCGGGTTCCCTGAACGTTAACCTTGGTTTGGTACTCATTGTGTTGGGACCACATGTTTGTATTGCCTGCTAAATGAAAAACGACAGTAATATCCGAAGGGAAGACCTCATGGAGACTTTCTAAATCAGTGATTGAGCCTTCAACCAACTTAACCGGAAGTTCTTCAAGTTTTGATATGTCAGAACTCGCACGGTGAAGAGCTGTTACTTGCCAGTTTCTTTCAACAAGTTGTTTAATAAGATTAATCCCAATAAAGCCGGTGCCACCGGTTACAAAAGCGCTTTTGTTCATAATCACAATTTGATGAAAAACTCATCAGTGAAGATGGCAACTACTTTATAATTCTGCAATTTTTATAAAACTCCAGTTACCCAAGAAAATTAAAAGTAGATCTAAGTAAGACAAGTATAAAAGCCGTTGAATCGGTATGCAGTCAGATGAAATAGCTTGCTCAAAGGTCTGCTAAATATGATGTCCAGGTTAATCAATAACTTTTAGGTTTGTGTTTACATCAACCCCATTTCGCAAAGTTTGAAGATTAACGCAGCTATATTCCACTGCAGCAAGAAGTCTTTTCAAAAGCTTAGGTTTTGTATCTTCGGTAGCTTCTAATTCAATAGTACATTCCATTTCTTGAAACTGAACCGGAACTTCTCGATCTACGATCAGTGTACCACGAACGTCGGCTTTTGTGCATACGGTAACCTGCAAGTGTTGGATCTGTATACTTAGGCGGTTCGCAATTATTCGGGTCGTAGTATCAATACAGGTAGCTAAAGCAGCAGCTAGCATGTTACCAGGGTTTGGGAGATCATGATCTCCACCAACTGCTTTGTGAATTCCGATAGGCAATTCCACACCATAACCGTTATCACCCACATTATCCTCGGGCAGGTAATCTTGGGCTATATTAGCTCCTCCGGTGGAATTGCCCATATTAATAACGACGTGTACTGGATCCTTGCCACCAGTGGTTTTGGCCCAGTCGGTGATTGCCGCCTCTTGGGGACACTTTGTGTAGCGTGCGCAAAGTGGTTTCTGTCGATAGGTCATGTCGACTTTATTATTTATAGTTGCTAAATCTTGATTGTTGTTATTATCAGACATAATAATATAATCCTCGTTATTTTAGTTGTTAGTGATTGATGCAGCTGAATATTCTTTTAGTCGTTTTGTGAACTTTGTTGACGTTTGGGAATGGGCAACAACATAGGCACGCGTTTTTTATATATGCGATATCGTTCTCCGAAAAAACGAACCATATCTCGTTCTTCAATTGGAAGCGCGATAAGTATGTAGACCGTCATGCCGCTGGCAAAAAATAAATGTCCAGCTGTCATTGTTGGCGTGGACCAGAAGGCAAATAAAAATCCCAGCATCATTGGATGTCTTGTTAGTTTGTAAAGTCCGGGAACCTGAAAATCCGGGGCTGAAGGTTCCCAACCTTTTAGATAATCAATGATTTGTCGCCGGCCGACTAAATGAGCCCCACTGATTAGTTCCGCTGAAATCAAAACTACAAGCCACCCGAAGCCAAATATTCCCCAAAGCAGTCCTTGTGACCATCCGGTTTCGATATTCCAGATTTGCGCTGGCATGGGTTGCCACAACCAATAGATAGAGCCCAGCACAATTCCGGTAAGTAACACGAAAAAGCTTCGCTCAAAATGAGGGGGTATCAAATTTTTAAGTTTTTGTTTGAATCCTTGCCGAGCCATGAGACTGTGTTGTAATCCAAACATTAAGATCAGGGAAGTATTGATGAATACTGATTCCCAGAAGGGGGCTTGAGTACCACTGTCAATTGTTTTTGGTACAATAAAGTTACCTACAAATCCAACCAGGTAAAGAAATGAAAGCAGGAATGCCAAGTGAGCAAGTATTGTGCATGTAATAGCTGCAGTTTTTTTTAAATTCATGACGACAGTTGGTTTGGTCTTAGTTTAACATGACCAACTTAAAAGAAGCGGAGATGATTGTCATGAGACTGAGCCTTCAAATTTGGGGGATCGTCACCATTGTATTAATAGGTGCACTCACCCAGTGTGGGCCTATTGATCCGAAAGATTAGCCTGTCTGTCCGAGACCTGCTTCACGGGCTAAAACAATTGCGCGGGCTCTGGTGTCGACCTGTAGTTTGTGAAAGATCGTATTGATATGATTACTTACTGTTTTGGGACTGATATAAAGTTCATTTGCTATTTCTTGATTGTCGAATCCCTGCGCAATAAGATTTAACACTTCAATCTGGCGGGGGGTAAGTTCGGGAAAAGCGGATGCTTCAGATTCATCAGAAGATTTTTCGCTAGGTTTAGAACCGATGAAGCTGTGAATTTCTGCAAGGAATCGCTGCCAGGCCGGTTCGTCATTTAACAGGATATGGTTTTTGCTATCAAGAGGCACAAAACGGGCACCGGGTATTTTAGATGCCCATCCACGTCCTTCATCAAGTGGAACAACACCATCCTTTTCACTGTGTAAAACCAGCGTAGGGATATTGAACCCAGATTCGAATTGCTCAATTGATAGATTAAAAAGAAGGTGTTGAATGCGGTAGGCCATCTCCGGCGAAGTAGAAACTCGCTGTAGATTATTATACCATTCAATTTGCTTGGGACTGGCATCAGGTATAAAGAGATTGGTAAAAAACTGACGAAATGCGGGATTGTCCCGCCCCCACCCGATCTTGATAAGGCGAAGCATGGTTTTGGCTTCAGCAACTTTTTGGGCAGAATATTGATTCGGAGCCTTGCTTCCATAGGACCCATATAAAATCAAGTGGCTGACTTTTTCGGGGTGACGAAGAGCATATTTATAGGCCACAGGTCCACCAGAACAGATCCCCAGCAACGGAAACTTTTCCAGACCCAAATCATCAACCACCGCTTCTAGGTCATCTACGAGAGCATTTATTGATAACTGATCAACATCCCTGTCAGATAATCCACAACCACGTTGATCATAGCGAACCAAAGTATGTTTTTCAGAAAGGTTATTAAGCCAATGTTGCCAAACCGGACTGTCCCAATCATATTTCAAATGGCTCAACCAGTTTGCAACTTTTACCAGTGGGGGACCAGAACCAGATTGAGCATAAGCAATCCGGACTTCATCCTTAGAGTTACAAAACTGTATTTCCTGACGATCGAGTGCCATTAATGGCTCGAGTAAACGTTAAGAATTAAAGTAAGGTAATAGGTTTACCATGTTAATGAAAGTTTCGAAAGCCAGGAATGAGAAAAACAAAAAAAGAGGCTCTTAGCTTATGAAATTAAGAGCCAGAGCAAGACATTAAATATCACTGATCTTTATGCCAATCTAAAAATTCAACAATTGCCCGCCAGACTGCTTCCATTTTGGTCTCAGCCTCCGTCTCAAAGGTGGTATCATCGTCAACTACTACCATGCAGGCTTTATCTTTGATTAGTACCGAATAGCCCAGATCATCTTCAATTTTGATTACCACCGGCATCAGCCATTTCCAGGCTAAGTGAAATTTCATGTCTTCGAGCTGCAGGAACGCCAGCGGAATATCTTTTACATCTTCCTGATCAATTTTGATAGTTGATCCCATCAGATCTTCGATCAGGCGGTTGCCTTTATTAGTTTCTTCTTGGGTCATAATAGTATTTTTAATTCTTGAATATTTACTGCTCTAAAATACAGAAAATTGAAAAGGGTACAACGTTAATTAAAAGACTAAGATACAAGCTAGTTTTCAAAGCTACTGCTGCTTCCCTTTTTGGATGTTTTCTTGAATGAGAAAGTAAACTTAGTCCCCTGTTTGGTAGAGTCAACTTCATGTTCAGCTTCGAGTTGTTTTAAAAGCGTATCAACAAGCTGGAAGCCGAGGGAGCCATTCTGGGAAATTGATGTAAAATGATCA
>CAYNKF010000019.1:0-14518 GCA_964397705.1 uncultured Balneolaceae bacterium
CTCCTGAAACAACAGATAATGTGTTATTTATTGTTGTTGGTTCTGATCGTGGACTTTGTGGCGGGTTCAATAACAACTTGTTTAAAGTTATTGAAGAAACGATTAATAAAGAGTACAGCGAGTATCAAAAAAATGACAGCTTGTCGCTGATGTGCATTGGGCGTCAGGCAGTTAAATATTTCGGCAAGCGTAATTATAACGTAATTGCAGAATATCCCGGTTTCTGGGACGATATCGTTTTCAATAAAGCAACGGAGATTATGAAATCTGTTGTTAATGATTTTAAATCAGGCACTTTTGATGAAGTAAAAGTAGCTTATAATGAGTTCAAATCTGTAATTGCACAAAATAGACTTGTTGAGTCTGTTTTACCTATCGATCCATCAACGTTAGTTGATGAGGAGGAGGAAATTTCTTCTACAGAATATATTTTTGAACCAGATGTAGAAAATATTCTTAAAAAACTGTTACCTTTGCACTTGAATTTACAGCTTTGGAGAGCTATTCTGGAATCTAATGCTGCAGAACAGGGTGCCCGGATGACAGCTATGGATAATGCTACGGAAAATGCTCAGGAAATGAAGGAAGATCTTCAGCTTGAATATAACAGGGCACGACAAAGTGCAATTACTACCGAAATTTCTGAAATTATTTCTGGTGCTCAGGCTCTTGAAGAAGCATAACTAGTTTTTTGACACACTGGAGGGATGGCAGAGCGGTTGAATGCACCGGTCTTGAAAACCGGCAGGCCTTTTTAGGTCTCGGGGGTTCGAATCCCTCTCCCTCCGCTCCAAAGAAAGCCCCTTCTTAACGGAAGGGGCTTTTTATTTAAATAAATCTACAAGTTATTCGTTGGTAGATATAATTATTATGATATCACTATTATAATCATGAAAAAATATATACCGGCATTATTTTTTTTGTTTTTCTTGCTGCCTATAATCTCTGTAGCGCAAGACACTGTTAGAGTATCGCTGGAATCTTTTATAGAACAAGGGATTGAGAATTCGGGCCAAATCGAATACGAACAAAAAAAGGTGGCACTGGCAAATAATCAGATTAATCAGGCTCAATCAAAACGTTACCTACCACAGTTTCAACTTAGCACGCAACATGGAATTGTTCCGGGCGTAATAAGTCAGACCAATCTGCCGGAAGATGAATATTACCTGGATCCGGAATTGGAAAATGATTGGGAAAATTGGGCAGTATTTACCCGAGCTGAAGTGTCTGCTGTACAACCTATTTTTGCTTGGGGGGCTTTAAAAAATGCCGTAAAAGCTGCAAAATCTGCCGCCGTTGCTGCTCAAGAACAATTTGAAAAAGAAAAAGCAAATTTGCGCATTCGCCTTTTTGAGCTGTATCAAAGCCATTTGTTGACAAGTGAGATACTGGTTCTGCTTGATGAGGCAAAAAATCAGATTGATAAAATAGAGCGACAGATTAAAGAAAAGCAAGAGGAGGGAGATGCTGATTTTGATGAGTCTGATTTATTCAAATTTAAGGTATTCAAATCGGAATTTGATATTCGTGCCGCTGAAGTACGCGAAGAGGCGAAAATGACGCAGCGTATTTGGAATTATGTATTAAATGCTAATGAAAATACGGTTTATATACCGGATACAAACTTTTTAGACCCCGTAGCGGAAGATCTGAGAGAAATAGATTATTATCGTTCATACGCCCTCGCTAACCGATCTGAAATTGGTGCCATCGAAGCAGGTATTGATGCTGCCGAATATGGCATGAAAGCCCAAAAGCAGAAGAATTATCCCTCTCTTTTTGTTGGTTTAACAGGAAGTTATGCGAATACTCCCAATCGCCCACGCCAGAGCAATCCTTTTATTATAAATAATTCAAACTATGCTTCAGGCTCATTTGGGTTTGGTATTCGACAAAATCTCGACTTCTTAAGTATTCAAGCTGACATTGAAAAAGGCAGAATTCAATATCGGCAGGCAAAATATTTAAAAGATGCTGCCGTTGATGGGATAGTTTTGGAAATTAATCAGGCTTACAAGGAAACCTCACTATCTAAAGTGAAAGTTGACAAAACAGATGAGGCTCATGTAACTAGTAAGCAATGGCTTCGCCAGGAACAACTTGATTACGATTTCGGTATGGGAGACACCAAGGACTTGGTAGATGCAATGAAAAAAGAGCTAGAGCTTCGGGTTCAATTAAAGCGAGAAATATTCAATTTCAATAATAATATTGCTGAATTATATCGTAAATCCGGCATGCAAATTTTAGAACTTTCCAATCAGAATTAATGCAATGACTTTTCCAAAAAAATTACAGCTAATAATTTTATCAGCACTTGTTGGATTTTTGTCGTTTAATCCAACGAGCAGTTTTGCCCAATTAGACAGTTCACACGTACGTGATTTGCTCGAAGAGCGCGACAATGAAATAAAAGATCTGCTGGGTCCAAAAGGAACGGAGTATACCCAAGAGCAACGTGATAAATTAAAAGATATAATCAACGGTATTATTGATTACCGGGCTATGGCACAGCAATCATTACAAGCCACTTATGACACATTGACCGTAGAAGAGCGTGACGAGTTTGTTGATTTATTTTCCACAATCATTCGTGACCAATCTCTAAATAAATTGGATATTTACCGAGCTAATGTTAAATATGAGCAAATAAATGTAGAGGACAGTTCTGCAACTGTTAAGACCTTAGCCCAACTCGAAAAGGTTCGTACCCCCGTTAGTTATGAGATGAAATTTAATGGGCAAAATAATCAATGGGTGGTTACAGATATGATTATTGATGATGTCTCCACGGCCGGCTCTTATCAGAGACAATTTCAAAACATAATCCGAAAAAAAGGATACAATTCCCTATTGGAAACCCTCCGCAAACGGGCGGCTAAATAAGGTTTAATAAAGAGGCATTATCCTATTATATTCGAAGCAACTCAACCCATTTTTATGCTTAAATCAGTACAACAAAAGAGACTAGCCCCGGAAGGGTACGTATATGCTACCTATGGGCATCCCCGCTACTTAAAACATGCTGTTGCTTCGGTAGTTTCTTTGCGTCGGTACGACGAAGATAGGCCGGTGGCGTTGGCATGTACAGAAAAGCATCAAAATATTCTAGAGGAACATGGTTTAACGGATATTTTTGACTATATCCATATTTTACCGGAAGAGAATACTTCTATTGTGGGATTTAAACATCACCTGCACGAATTTATGTTCTTCGAGAAAAATATCTTTCTCGATAGCGACATCATTTGGTGTAAGGAACCTGAAAACTTATGGAAGTCTTTTGAACCATATCCGTTTACCGTAACGGGTACACAAATTTCGGATAATTTCTTCGGCGGTCCCAAAAATATTGGCATCCTTGCAGATATTTTATTTCGGCGTCGAAAACGAACATTGGACCATTTCGGACTCACCTATTTAAGTCGCGTGCAAACCGGGTTGGTTTATGCACAGGATTATAGTTTAACTAAGAAAGTATGCGAGTTGGCTCAGAAGATGCTGGACCGAAAAGATGAAACCCATTTTCGCAGTCGCACTTTAGAGCAAGGTCGCAGCGAAGAATCTTGTGAATGGAGTATGGCTATGGCTATGTCAAAGCTGGACTTGCCCGTCTATCCATGGCTTCAGGGGCACACAAGCCCTCAGTTAGACTATATTTCGGATTTAACGTCCCACGATGCAGATTTCGAGTATGTGGTTTGCAAATATTACAGCGACCGTTTTGTATACAATTTTCGGGGTTTAAAGAGCACATTGCTCCGTAAATTGCTGACTTATATTTTTTCACTTATACCCGGTAAAGGGGATTACTTAAAAACAACTCCGTACTGCCTGCACTTTGGATGGTATCATCAAAAACAACCGTTTTTTGAGTTTTCCGAACGCACATGGAATAGGCTTAAAAAGCAAAAATTTACCGATCTTGTGAGCAAAAAAGACAGACTTGCAGAGAACGCATAGTTATCCATGAACTTTCCTTATTTTACAGGCAAGTATCACTTTTTAATTCGAGGTGTTGTTTTACTTGTAAAAACTCTTTTTGCTTTATGGGAATACATTGAGTCAGGGTTGAAAGCCAATATAGTTAGTTCTCATAATTCTAAGGATCTGCCGCTACTTTTTTAGGCTATAATCGAAAATGTACTTTAAGCTTCGGTGTTTTAAATTAGGTTGTAGATGAGTCAAAAAGGAGAACAGGAAAAAACTTGGAAGTCCTACCTTAAAAAGGGGATACGGTATCTCTTGCAAGCAGGTATTATTGGTTACCTGATATATAAGCTTTATGAAATTGGGCTGACCCAGGTAATTGAGTCACTGCCACTGAATCCACTTTTTTACCTGTTATTTATTCTTATTTACTTTTCTTTGCCCATTTCGGAGATCTTTATATACGGAGTTAAGTGGAATTTTCGGGGTTTTAGAGCATTTCTTGTTTTTGTTCAAAAGAAAGTGCTCAATACCGACGTGTTGGGGTATTCCGGAGAATTTTACCTGTTTTACTGGGCCAAAGATAAATTAAAGATTCCCGCTGTAGAGGCTATGAAATTTGTAAAGGATAATAATATCCTTTCATCGCTCTCTTCTACATTTATCTCGGTCATACTGCTCATCTTTTTCCTTACACAGGGATATATAAATATTGAAGATTATATTCCGCAGATCCAAAGCTGGATTACATACCTCTGGGTTGGACTTGCCGTGTTTATAGTATTTTTTGTGGGATATAAATTCAGAAGTTACATCCTAACAGTGAGCCTTGGTGATGCGGTCAAAATTTCTAGTATTTATACGGGAAGGCTCATTTTGACAAATCTTATTCAGATTATTCAATATAAAATTGCTGAACCAACAGTACCGTGGGCCGTATGGTTTAGTTTGATGGCCGCACAAATTATGTCAACGAGAATTCCATTTTTACCCAGCCGCGATGTTCTATATGTAAGCGTAGCTCTTGAAATGTCGGTGATGTTAAATGTTCCGGAAGGACAGCTCGTAGGGGTTTTAACGGCAAACCTGATTCTCAAGAAATTAATTGGCGCTGTTTCTTTTATTACAAGTTCGATTACGCAGGATCAACTGCCTGTTAATCCTCAGTCTATCGATCCGAAAGATGTTGAAGAGGCTGAATCGCTCAAATAAAAGCTTCTGTTTAGTGATGAAATTTTGTTAAATCGATATTGAGTACACTTTTCTTGATATAATCTATTGTTTCATCATCAAAATGCTCTTGAAGTTTATTGCTTTTCTGTAAAGACTTCTCAGCATTTTTTTGTTTCCACCTTTCTTCTTCTTTAGTCAGTGATCCAGCTGTATTATGAAAATCTTCCGTCATTGTTTCTTGATAGTCAATCTCCATAAAATTGCATATAGCTTCTAATGTGGTTTGCGGATTTATGAGAAGCTGCTCATAAGTAACAAACAGGTGATTAGAATCATCTTCATATTTAAGAGATTCCTTAATGCTGTTATTCCACCAACTGATGCATTTTTTAACAGAGCGTGATCCGCCCCATTGATCGGGATAGTTTTGTGTTGCCAAATAAAGGCTGGCCACAACATCAGGTCCGTTTCGTAAGATGTGTAAAAACTTATTCTGGTATCCCTCTTGTTGGATCGATGAGA
Source organism: uncultured Balneolaceae bacterium (assembly GCA_964397705.1). Classification (GTDB taxonomy): domain Bacteria; phylum Bacteroidota; class Rhodothermia; order Balneolales; family Balneolaceae; genus Fodinibius. Next base: position 5,629 of record CAYNKF010000019.1, read on the forward strand.
TATAAAATAGATGGCGAGGGGTTTTTTCCATGCCCCATACGTTATTTGAATTAAGATTTTCTGATTCAGCTAAAATCATTTTATCAATAGTACGCAGGAGCGTTCTGCACCATCTATTATGGGTACAAAAGGGGGGGAGTTTAGTAAAAGGGTAAATGTCTGTATAATTGTGTCTACCTAAAAAGTCGGCAATAAAATCGCGGCTGCCCGGACCGTAAAGTTTGACGCGTCTTAACAGTGGGTTAATAGAGAGAGTTTCAGAAAAGAAATGCGTTTCTGGAAAGGAAACTACTTGCGAATGGCTGGCAATCATACTTTGCAGGAGGGTAGTTCCCGAACGGGGACATCCTACTAAAAATATGCGATTGGTCTTCAAGGGTTTAGTTATTGGAGAATAAGTTTAGGTTCTTGGATTCATCTAAATACATTTCAAATGCTTCCTTTTGTTCTTCCGTCAGACGAAAGCGAGGGTGATCAAATAGATCCCCTTTAATCATTTTATGCCAAACATATAATATAGCATCTTTTGGATTGTTTCTAACCCGTCGTAAAAAGTGATCTTTTTCCCATGTATTATTACCGTGATAGCATCGGATAAAAAGGTGTGAGTAATCGTCAGGGAGTTGCATATAACGTTTTTCCATCCATTCATTGAGATAAACCGTGTCTTCGGCTCTGCGTGTATGCGGATAACGAATATCAGCATCAGCACGATGCATTATACTCCCGGGAATTCCATCAGGCAGATAACCGACGTAGGGATGTTGCATGTATGGCTCTTCATCCAGATGCATAAGTGCACCCGACAAGCAGCAGGCATCATAGCCGGCCATGAGAGTTTGGGCTTGAATGGTAATTCGCTCGGGATGGTACCAGTCGTCATCATCCCACTGTACTAAAAAATCTCCGTTTGCTTCATCGAGCGAGCGATTACGTAGCTTCCCAAGCGTATTTTCGGGCTTCTTTTCTAACTTAACATATTTTACTTGCCCTGCAGGCAAATCGGAAAGAATGTCTCCAAGATCTTGTTCTCCATCATCAACGATGACCAGCTCTTTATTTTTATACGTCTGATTTTGAAAACATAGCACTGCTCGCCTCATTAGATGTTTACGATCAGCAGTTACGGTTAAGCAACTTACTTTTGGGGTGTTAAGATCTTTGTCCTGTACAGATTCGGGCATGAAATCACGTTATATTAGCTAATAGCATTTATTAATGAGTGGCTAATATTAAAGAATTTATTTGAGAAGCTACAGTGAGATGTTTTAACCATATTTTGCCTCAGCAGTAAAATCAGTACAATAGGAATTGCTCAACTATTTTTTGAGAGGATGATACAGTTACTGAATCGCTTAAACGGTTGATGAGTTTATTCCAGGGAAAACCGATAATGATCAGTTGAACAGTAAAAGTGAAGAAGAAAATATTCATCGTCCAGTCAATTCCAAGATGCATGGCAATCAATAACAAAGTGACGTAGGGACGAAGTGGTTTCCACCAGATTAAAAAGCCGATAAGTTCGGTAAATATGCCAAAAGAAAGAATTGCTGTGGCAATCCACCAATAATCAAAAGCCAGCTGCTGCAGCCAGTTAAATTGGAACTCTCCGGTTAGGGAGAGAATATCGATGCTTTTTTCCCCCATCCAAAGCCAAAGGTGTTCCCCTGAAGGCCATGTAATGCCGGTTGCAACTAATTTACTTAGAGCCGCCGAAGTGTATCCCAATCCAAAGAAGAAGACGGTGAAACCAAAGGCAAAAGCCAAGCTTTTTTTAATATCTTTTCGGAAAAAGATTTCTGCTAATCCCAGTCCCATTAAAGCAAAACCGACCATATTGGCACTGTGGGGGATTTCGCCCTGAGAAAAGCGAACAACATGCTGCAAATGAAATAGCAAAAAAGCCGGGGCATAAAGCCACCGTAATTTTTTAAAGAGAAAGGGAATGAGGCAGAAAAGGGTTATTAAAATAGCGTTGACGGTAGCTAGGTCTCCAAAAAAGATTTCTACGTTGATATAATTTGCAATGCCCAGCGGAAGTACAACGTCACTTAGTCGGGGCACATAAAGTGCCCATTCCCAAGTATAGCTCAGAGTAAAATAAACGGTGCAGAGTTCAAATATGCGAAGCTGAATCTTGGTACCGATTGAGTCGGGAGCATCAAACTGGAATAAATTTTGGAATAGACGATCCATTGGTAGTGCTAATTTTGAGAAAAGAGGTTCGGATTCTTAATAGTTGTGTCGGCAGTAAAAAGGAACATAGGAATGGCTTTTATTTGCACCGAATCCTGCTCAGTTAGAGAGCCAACAACCCGAGTAGCTAACCACATTTGATCGGGATAGTCAGCAATTTGAAAAGTACTGCGGAGACCGTTTATTTTTTTGGTATTCCAATCCTTGGTTTTGGAAATATAATTGGCATAATCGATTTCGTGAATGCCGTAATCTTCAAGCGGTAAGATACGGTCATCTATTTTCTCAATAGGCTTTGTCTCCCATAAGTTTGCACGCGTCGTATCTTGTACGTTTTCTACAACGCCGCGCGACCAGGGGTTACCTGCCTGGGAAAACATTGGAAAAATACTGAAAGGCCAAAATTCTCCTCTGTGAGTACTTACCAGTAGGATATTGACAAGCAAAACAATACCAATAATACGTTTGTGTGTCGACATTTTAGAAAAGGTTGCTAACTCAAGTTTATGCCTTGATTAATAAGATGTAAATGTACGAAATGTTCCTCTATTCGTACAGTATAAATTGATAAACAAATAAAGTATAGGGATAAACGTTAATACTTCTGAATTTGTATTATGCTTATTAAAACCATGTTATAAAAAGTATATTCCAACAGATACAGAAAATCTACAAAAGTTATTATTTATTGATGAAATATATATCCTATTCGATATTACTATGTTTGCTATTGTCCATGTCAACGCAAGCTCAAGAATCCCTTGACCGTAAAAGTGATGGTTTGATCATTATTGAAAATTTTGAAAATGATCAGGTAGGTGAGCTCCCACAACGATGGTACGATCGAGATGGAAATAAAAAATTAATCAATCACACGAAAGATTTTTCCGAACATTATTTATACAAGATTCGGAATAATGATGATAACAAATTTCTACGATACCAGGGGGTTACGGCTAAACATATTAGTTTTCCATTGATCAACGAGGATAAGGAGAATATTTATGACATCAATCTTTATGAGACTCCTATACTTTCATGGAAAGTACGGGCGCATAAACTTCCTGAGGGTGCAAATGAGAAATCTAGTGATCGCAATGATTCGGTAGCCAGTATTTATGTTGTCTTTGATATGGGGCGTGTAGCTTTGGTAAAAAAAGTACCCAAATCAATCCGCTATACCTGGAGTTCCACCTTGCCTAAAGGGGAGACAGGATCCAAGTTATTTGGTAATCAGCAGATTATTGTAGTCAATTCAGGCGAACAGGATAAGGGAGAGTGGGTAACCTTCGAACGAAATTTAGTGGAGGATTATCGACGAATGTTTGGGGATGATCCGCCCAAGAATCCCATAGCCATTCTGATACTCAGCGATGGTAACAGCACAAATAGCTATGTCAAAGCTGATTACGATGATATAATGTTAAAACCCGAGAAGTAATTGGACTGTTCATTATAGATATTTTTATAAAATGATTAACTTCATCGCTTCTTAAAAAATAATGTTCTCATTTTAATGGAAAAGATTCTCCATTTCTTTCGTCCTCTAATAAAATTTAATTCCTCGCATCCATTTTGGGTATTGGGTATAGCTATACTGTTTGCCGTTTTGATGGGCAGTTATGCCGTCCAGCTAAAGATAGATACGGACTTGGCCAATTTGCTTCCTGATAAAAATCCACACGTGGTGGCCCTTGATGAGTTGCAGAATACTGTAGGCGGAGAAACAGCGATGGAAGTAGCCGTAAAGTCGCCCAGTTTCGAAGATAATAAGCGTTTTATTGAGGATCTGATCCGTGAAAGTTTAAAGCTTTATGATGATGAAGATGACCGATACTTCTTTAAACGTGCTCAGTTTCGTAAAGAGACCGATTTTTTAGAAAATAACGCCCTTTATTTTGCGACACCCAATGAATTGGCAGATATCAAGTCTTATCTTAAAGAAGAAATACAAACCGCAAAGGAAGATGCCAATCCTTTTCTGGTGAATTTTGACGATGAGGAAGAGGAATCTTCAGAGGTGGGAGAGTTTGAGGATAGCTATGACGCATTGATTCCTTCCGAGTATCCCATTAGTGCTGATAGCACCATCGCGGTTTTCAAGTTGTATCCGACGGGCTCTAAGAGTAATCTGAGTTATTTGCGCCGAATGTTTGCTTCCTACGATTCATTGCTGACTGATGTGAATCCGCAGCAGTATAATGCTGATATGAAAGTAGAGTACGGGGGGCGCTTGAAGCGGCATCTTTCTGAAATCGACTCCATTATGAGCGATGTCTTCAATAGTTTCGCCTCCGGTATTTCAAGCGTTTTGCTCTTGGTGATGCTCTATTTCTCTTTCAAAAAATACATCAATTACCAGCGCGGTAATAAAGAAGGGAAAGAGCATAACTTTTGGGAACACCTGTTGCGCTTACCTGTACCTATTTTGGTAATTGGCATACCACTGGTAATCAGTCTCGCCTGGACATTTGGTATTACCTACTTCGTGCTTGGCACTCTCAATACTATGACGTCGGTACTTTTTGTTATTCTTTTTGGTATGGGCATCGATTATGGCATCCATTATTATGCCAGATATATTGAGTTTCGAGCCGGCGGAAAACCGATTATGGATTCGCTTATAGAGACCTATGAAAATACAGGGTCGGCCATTTTAGTAAGTGGACTTACAACAGCTTTCTCACTGTTTGTACTAATTCTGGCACAATTCAGAGGATTCTCTGAATTTGGCTTTATTGCAGGTTCGGGCATTATACTTGCCCTGGTATCAATGCTCTTCATGATCCCCCCCCTGTTGGTTATTTTTGAGCGGTTCAACTGGATATTATTCAATGAAAAGGAAAAACCTGAGAAACGAACTGAAAATTTATTTCACCGATTTCCGTTTGCACGTTCTATTGTTGTAATGGGACTGCTGATTTCCGTTGCCGTAGCATTTAATTATCAGCATTTACAGTTTCAGTATGATTTTGGAGAGTTGGAACCGGAATTTCCCGAGTATGCCGAATTCAATGAATTAGAGAATCAGGTTTCCAGCTCAGATAAACGAAATCCTGCTTATATATTGGCTGATAATGATGAGCAGGTTATTGAGATTTTAGAAAAGCTGCGACATCGTATGGAGACTGATACCACAAGCTCCACTATTTTAGATGTGGAGGCACTGCCTGAACGTTTTCCACCTACTGATACTGCAGCCAACGCAAAGCTTCAAGAGATTGCTGAAGTTCGCGAATTGTTGAAAGATCCTTTTCTCGTTGATCAAGACGACGAACAGCTCGATAAGTTAAGAAGGGCTTCCCAGACTATGGAGAAGCTCAATATCAATCAGGTGCCGGACTATTTTAAAAGTCAGTTTGTAACCCAAGATGGAGATATTGGCAATTTTGTGATGGTATATCCAAGCGTGGGGTTATCGGACGGAGAAAAGTCCATAGCCTTTAAAAATGATGTAGGGAGAGTAGAACTGGATAGTGGAGAGGTCTTTTACGCCGCCAGCACTTCAATTATAGCCGCTGAAATGCTGGAGCTCATGCGGGAAGAGAGCCCTTACATGGTGGCTGCTACGTTCATAATGGTATTCATCCTCATGTTAATCTCATTCCGTTCTCTGCGGTGGGCTATTATAGCTATGCTTCCGTTGTTAGTTGGCTTATTACTGCTTTTTGCTATTATGATGTTTACCGGCATGATGTTCAACTTTTATAACCTTGTTGTTCTTCCGGCTATCTTGGGTATAGGAGAGGACAACGGGGTCCACTTAGCGCACCGATATCGTGAAGAGGGTAGGAACAGCATGTGGGATGTCCTGTCGAGTACGGGCCAGCATGTCACCATAGGTTCCTTGACGACCATGCTTGGATTTTCTGGATTGTTGTTTACGAATCATCCGGGTTTACAGTCTCTGGGAATGATGGCTGTAATTGGTATCGGGATGACATTAGTTGCTGCACTCACCTTTTTACCCGCTCTTATACAATGGCTTGAGGATACCGACTGGATTAGATTTTAGTAATTGGGGTAGTTCTAAATCAAGATAGGGAAAGGGATAGTTTTGCTATCTTAAATTAATGTCCTGTAATCTTCCTCATTCGTTATAACATTATATTTGATTACTGTCGCCAGAAGGTAGGAGAAAAGATCAGAAGAACCGTAAAAATTTCGAGGCGGCCAATCATCATCATAATTATGAGGACCCATTTTCCTATAATAGGAATTTGGGCATAGTTTTCCGTTGGACCAAATTCGCCCCATCCCGGACCAATATTTCCTAAACAAGCGATACTCGCACCAATGGCTGATTGCATGTCATAACCCATCGAAGCCATGATCAATGCTCCAAAGCCGAAGACGATAAGATAAAGGACAAAAAAGCTCAATACTGTGCGTTGAATATTATAATCGACAGTTTTATCACCAATGCGGATAGGGAGAATGGCTTTGGGATGAACAATCTGTTTTATTTCGCGAAATGAATTTCGAATAATAATCATCCACCGAACCATTTTTACACCACCGCCCGTCGAACCCGCACATCCCCCCGTAAAGAAAAGCAGGAATAGAAAGAATGCCCCAAAGGAATGCCAGAGTTCATAGTCGTCCGTACCAAATCCGGTTGTGGTGATGATTGATACTGCTTGAAATGCACCATATTGTATAGCACTGCCGATGTCGTACTCGTCAAAAAGCCAGAGCGATCCGCTGATAGCCACAATAGAAATTGCGGTAATGAGGGAATAAAAACGTATTTCCCGGTTATTAAAAAATGATTCAGCATTACCTTTTAATAAGCGAAAGTGCATGGCAAAGTTAATGCCGGCTAAAAACATGAAGATGGTTATGATGGCATGGATGTATACAGAATCGAAGGCGGCAATGCTTGCATTTTTGGTCGAGAAGCCCCCGGTGGCAAGGGTGGCAAAGGCGTGATTAATAGCTTGGAACCAATCCATGGAAGGATGAACCCAGAGCAGTAAAAATTCAATGCCGGTGAATGCGACATAAACTCCCCAAAGAAGCTTAGCAGTTTCTTGCACGCGAGGAGTAAGTTTATCGGTAGTGGGGCCTGGTGACTCTGCTTGAAATAGCTGCATGCCACCAACCCCTAAGAGAGGCAAAATAGCAAGTGACAGGACAATAATTCCCATTCCACCGAGCCAATGTGCTAGTGACCGCCAAAAGAGCATGCTTTGTGGCAGCGATTCAATTTCGGGATTGGCGAATCCCCAGTTCGTTGTGCCTCCCAAGATTGTTGCCCCAGTGGTGGTTAAACCACTCATAGTTTCAAAAACGGCATCGGTATAACTAGGCAGGATTCCTGAAATAACGAAAGGCAGAGCCCCAACAAGGGATAAAAAGAGCCATGTTAAACTGACTACCAGAAACCCTTCCCGTATCCGTAACTCTTCATCAGTACGAAAAAAGTAATAGAGTATACCGCCTGAAAAGAAAGCAATAGAGGCTGAATATAAAAAGGTATGCCATACCCATTCATCATAGACAAAAGCAATAATCATGGGTATGAGCAGCGCAAACCCCAAAAAAAATATGAAAGCGCCCAGAATTCCTAATACAGTTGATAAGTTAAATTGGGCTCTCGTTATATTATCAAGATAGGTTTTTGCCATTACTCAAATAGTGAGGTTGTTTTGTCGATTGCTTCTGGAAGGCAAAATATGATAACACGATCCTTAGGCTGAATTTCCGATTCGCCGGTTGCTATGCTTGTAGTGCCGTTACTTAAAATACCACCGATAACGCATCCTTCTGGAAGGTTTAATTTTGAAATCGGTTTTTTGGTAGCTTTCGATTTGGGTGCTGCCTGTAGCTCAATTACTTCTGCCTTAATACCCTGTAAGGCGGTAACGGAAATAACACGTCCCCCGCGAACGTGGCGGTGAATTTCATTTGAAGCTGCCGATTTTTTATTGATGGCGGCGTCAAGTCCAATAGTTTGGCTTAAAGGTATATAGTCTGATTTTGAAACCAAGGCTACGGTCTTTTTGACTTCAAGGTGTTTTGCCATCAGGCACGATATAATATTGGATTCCTCATCATCTGTAACAGAGATAAAAGCATCAGTGTCAGTTATCCCTTCGGTTGCCAGCAGGTCGGGATCGGTGGGATTACCGTTTAAGACCAGTACATCTTTAAATTCTTTAGCCAGTTCTTGCGCAGTATCAAAGTCGGGTTCAATAAGTTTTATATTCCATTGCTTATCTTCCTGGCATAGGATACGGGCAATCATAGCACCAATAGGAGTACCGCCGGCAATCATCACACGATTTATTTCAACATCCGGTTTACCGGTTGTTTTAACTACTTTTGGAATGGTTTCAGTTTTAGCCAGAATAAAAATATGATCAAGAGCTTGTATAGAAACTTTACCACTGGGGATAATTGTAAGTCCTTTGCGCGAAATAGCAACCACCCTGAAAGTAATATTTGGATGGTCTTGAGCATACTCATGAAGCGTTTTTCCAACAAGCGGTGACTGTTTACCAATGCGCAGACCGATCATTTGCATTTTTCCATCGGCAAGTGTTACCAGGTCATTGGCAGAGGCACGTTTTATAAGACGGACAATTTCGTATGCTGCACTTAATTCAGGATGAATGAGTACATCAATGCCTAAGTCGGTAGGTTTAAGCGGAGCATTAGGACGAGAAAGCTCATCACTACGGATGCGTGC
>CAYNKF010000020.1:0-14316 GCA_964397705.1 uncultured Balneolaceae bacterium
ATCTAAAAGCTGATTACATATTCCACGACGCATTTTCTCCGGATGTAAATCCTGAACTGTGGACTGGTGATACATTTAAGAAATTACGCGACGTTAGCAGTAAGGATGCCGTATTAACCACTTATTGCGCGGCTTCAAAAGCCCAAGGAGCCTTAGCTTGGGATGGATGGAAGGTTGCAAAAACACAAGGCGCCCTAGGCAAACGAGAAATGATTATCGCTTCCCTAAGTGAGGAACCGCTGGCAGACTTTAATCGTATCAATGAGGAACACTACGCCCAACGCTACGAAGAGGGAGACTTTGATTAGCTTTATTAAAGTTTGAGAATAAGACTACAAAACCAACTATTGGTCTTTTTCTTGGTTCTGAAAACGCCGCAGCAATCGTCCCAAAAATTTATCGGCATATACCTTGTTGATATGATCCATATCAGCAAGTAACACCAGCCGCTCTTTGCTTCGAGAAAAAGCCACATTCAATAACCGTGGCACTGCCAATCCATTTTTATCTTCATCAAACGGACGTACCGAATAATGACGACGCCGGCCGTATTGCTGCTCTCCACTCATCACCGTATCAAATATGATCACATCTTTTTCTCGTCCCTGAAAAGTGTGAATAGTCCCAACTTCGATCATCCCAAAATCATTTTCATACAGCTCATTTCGAATATCATAAACGGTACTTCTAAACGGGACTATAATGCCAATCTCATCCACCGACACCTGATTTTTTAGCACCAATCGCCTTACCATTTTAATTAAAATGTGACAGTGCACTTCATTGACCGGACTATATCCTCGGCCCTCATCCTTTTGGGTAAGCACCGGTCCATATTTTTGGCTGTCAATCACATTAACCGTGGGCGCACTGCTCTCTTGCGGGGTAATAGCTGAATCTAAATTCTGATCCGCTTCGGCTGTTTTTAAACGCCCCTCGTAAAAAACCGTACTCAGCACCTCCGCAAGATCTTCATTCAACCGATACTGCGTATCATAAAATGTAGTAAGCGGACGATTTTTATCGTGCCACGCAAACAAATCTTCAGTAGTATCAGCTCCTGACGCAAATGTAAAAATGTCTTCTTCCAAGAATTTACGGGCATGAGTATCGTCCGTCAACGCAATAGGAGGCAACTGCATAGGATCACCCACTACCACAATATGCGACTTCGCCTTGGCAGCAAGCACCATCAAATACGGCAAATTTGCCATCGACGCCTCATCAATAACCACAGCATCAAAGGTTTGTCCGTCGAAAAGATCTGAGGTACAAACCTTCGCCAAAGTAGTAGACACCAACTGTTTCTTTTCTAACTCAACCCGCTCATTTACTGTTATCAATCGATCAATTTTCTCTTCCAGAGCAGCTTCGCCGCCATGTTCATCCACACGCTCTCCCAGCATATTTATGCGTTCATCCAGTTCTTCGGGAACATTTTCGCCGTGCTCCATTAAGTTATCAATCTCTTTTTGCAGCTTCTGATATTCACCCAGCAGATTATCTAAGTTTCCAGCCTTTTCTTTACCCTCCTGCTTTTTTTGCTCTACATGTTGATCAAAAAGCACATTGGCCAGACGATCACTGTCCAAAGCCATCTCTCCAAATCGCGTCACATTCTCTTCGAGGTGTTCCTTTTCTACAGAAGTTAAAGCCTGCAATGCACTCAGCAATCCTACATCCACAGCCCGGTTGGTATTAGCCGCGAACAACACTCGTTTACCCTTAATCAGATAGTTGGCAATCATAAAACCAAGTGTAGACGTTTTTCCCGTACCCGGCGGACCCCACACGTAGAGTACCTTATTTTGAAGCGATTTTATGAGTGATTCATGCTGTGATGCGTTTCTCCGGCTGTCATCCAGCACCCGTGTATCTTCATCGTCTTTATGATGTTTTTTGGGATCCGGATAAAACAAGCGCCCCATTCGTTTGCGCGCTTGTTTATTATTTGAATCGAGCAGCTTTTCAAGCTCCATCCTCAGTCGACGCAAGACAAAGTCATTTTCCCATTCCAACTGCACTTTTGGCAGCGTGGATCCAAAATTATGCGGAAAATGCAACACTACCTTTTCATCCTCAACCGTCACCGGATAAAGTTCCAGCTCATCGTCGTGATCCTCCATTTCTCCCTTAATAACTTCTGCAAATCGGAGTGAGGTATTGCGCGATTCGAACTCATAATAAAACGTATTCGGCGGATGATCTTCGCGCCGCTTACCATCAAAGAGCACATCACGAGCTGGTTTTTCGCGTACAGTATCAATTTCTGAAGAAACCGCCTCAATCGCACGATTTAACAGCTTTTTAATATTCTTGTCAGACAAACTGGTTACTGGTTACTGGTTACTGGTTACTGGTTACTGGTTACTGGAGTGTGATGGTGGGAAATAAAAAGTCAATCGCTTTTATAATTCATAATTTTGTATTTAAAAATTCTTAATTTACTACTGATCCCAAAGCTCAGCCCGAATAGTATCGGCACTTTGCTCTGAAATGCTATATCTAAGCATAATACGGCGTCGTTCCGGAATCTTTTTCTCAACTAATTTAGCACTTTCCGAAGTGTATAAAATCAGATCTGTTTCACGCACAAAAAGAGGCAATGACTCACCATAAGTAGCACCCGCTACAAATGAGCCTCCAAAATTGATACTCACTTTCAATTCGTCGATAATCTTCGGAATAGACTGATCATCAGCTGTTACGAGTCCAATTGTATCTATTGCTGCTCGATCCACAATAGATAAAAGAGTATCTGGGTTGATGCTGTACACAATAGGCAATAAACGACCCTTTTCAGCAAAGTCACGGAACTTGTTCACCAACTGCACTGGCACAAAGAGGGCATCAAACTTAACCGTTTCGTTATACTGATTGGCATTTAAAATTTTACTGCGGACTCCCACCTCTTTTTTAATCGCATCAGCCAGCATGCGCCCTTGTTCATTGGTTTCACCAATACTAGCACAGGTTTCAATGCGATCGGGCCAGTCCATGAAGCTTAACTGCTCCTGGAAAAGCTCATCAATCTCTGTTTCATCCAACCCATAACCAATCAACTCTTCCAAAAGCTTGCGCATTTTCTCAGCGCCAATTTCCAGTCGGTCTGCTTTATCGAGATTCGTATTCTGCCGCTCGACGATAAACCCCTTGCCACGCTCTCCGCGAATCAGTCCCTCATCCGCTAAGATATGATACGCTTTACGTACGGTATGGAAACTGGACTCAAGCTGTTGACCCAGCTCACGAGTAGAGGGTAAAGTTTCGCCCACCTGGAACTGCTTGGTGGCAATCATAAGGCGAATGCGATCGGCTATATATTTTGCAGAGGTTTTCAAGGGATGCAAATAGTATTAATAATTAACGCACAAAAGATAGGTGTTTCACTGCTCTTTCTCATAGATGAATTAAAATAAAAAAGCCTGCCCCAATTACCGGAGCAGGCTTTTCATCAAGGCTTAAGAAGCTACTATAAACGCAGCCCCTCAAAGTTATACTTTAGGGATACCCAGATTGTACGTCCCATCGGAGGGGTTCCCAACTGGTCTACCTTCTCAGTATCAAATACGTTATTTACGCTGGCCTGTAAGGAAAGCCCCGTGTCCATGACATCAAATCCCAGCGAAAGATCGAGCTCAAATTTTGAAGGGAGCTCTTCTTTATCCGTAAGATCTCCATTATCATCCAACAAGACATTCGTATTCCAGTATCCTGATAGAAACTGGTAACTGTCTTGCCAGCGGCCATTGATCTTAACAAATGGGTTTCGAATTGCATCATTATCAAAGAGCTTTTTAGCTGTAAACCCACCCTTAATTTTTAACGGCGGCGTATTCAATGGAAGCTGAGCATTAGTGGTTTCATTGGTGAAATCAACCAACTTAATAGTGGATAGGTTAGCGTTCATGCTGTATCGATCGTTGAAATAATAATTTAATCCAAGATCAAAACCCTGCACTTCCGCTTCACCAAAGTTAATATAGGTTTGTAAGGCGGTAAAAGTACTACCATCTACCATTACTTGTTCGCCATTACGGTATGCGATCGTATTTATACCATCGGCTACAACATCAGTACCGATAAAATTCTGATACCAAGAATAATAGCCTACCACATCGATAAAAAGCTTCTCTCCAAAAGCTCCTTTATAGCCCAATTCCATAGAGTTCACTTCTTCAGGAGACGTAGGATCAATGGTATTTACCACATTGCCGGAAGGGTCTTCAATGGTATATCCCTCGGTATTACCGCCAATTAAAAATGAATATCCCGGCGCAAATAAATCAGGTACCGGAATATAAGCATGACTCTGCAAGATTGTCGGAGTTGTAAAGGCCCGGTTATATGTCGCACGAATGTTATGACCCGGTACGGCTGTATAAACAACCGATCCCTTGGGACTAAACTGCGTATCATAATCGGTATTGGCATCCACACGTGCCGCTGCTACTAACTGGAGTTTGTCTGGCACTACATCGTAATCAAGCTGGGCATATCCGCCAAACAGCTCCCGGCTAATATCCTGGCCTTGCCCGTCTTCGAGATAGGTTCCCTGAGACTCTGGCAAGTAGTTACGGTAATTCACTCCCGCTACCACATTCAAATCGCCAAACTGGTCGTTATATTGCAATTCAGAGTCATAAATTTCGGTATCATCGATAAAGGCAACACTTTCGCGAATACTTTCAATATCAATCTGATCCAGCGACATACCGGAATTTACCATCGCCTGCACGGCAGGTACTACCTGGTTTAATTGATAGCTACCTGCTTTATTACCGGTACGTGTAACTTGTGCAAACCAATTGGCATGACTTACCTGGAATGTCTGATAATCTACCTGCCAATCCTCAATACGATTACGTCCGTTTCCGGTTAGTGAAAATTGATCAGTGGAAGACCATCCGTAGGTACCGCTCACTTTCCAATCTCCTAATTTATAATATAGTGATCCATTGATCTTAGTCGCCCCTACGTCGTAATCCTCAACCACATCGGTTTCAAAAACCGTATTTGCAGCGGTGGGTTTTGTCCCGGCTGCCTGATAGAAATGCAAGCTATCTTCACGTTGAGGTTTAAAATCAACAGCTTTCATATATTGACCGGTAACTTTGTAGCCAAAGTTCTCGTTTACTGTTCCCGCTATACGATAGTTGATATCTCGGAGTGACTGATTACCTGCTCGGGCCTCAACTGTTACACCGGACTGGTCCCAGGGATCTTTGGTCGTTACATTTACTACTCCCGCACCTGAGTTGGGTCCATACAGTGCAGCGGCAGGTCCTAACACAACCTCTATGCTTTTCAGATCAATTTTACTGGAAGGCAAGAAGTTACCCTGTGGTAATCCTGTGCCACCAAGCGTTGCTAATCTACCGTCAATTAGAAACAGCATGCGAGTATTAAAGCTGCTGTTAAATCCACGGGCCGAAATCAACTGTGTATTCATCCCGGCGTTGGTATAATTAACGCCCTTTAAATTTGACAGCGTAGACATAAATGTGGATCCGCCCGAAGTTTCGATATCCTCCAGAGAAACACGCTCAATGGTTGTTGGAGATTCAAGCAGTTTTTCTGGCCTGCGTGATCCGGAAACAACCACCTCATTACCACGCCAAACCGTTTGCTCCAATCCAATATTAAGCGTAACCGTTTGGCCCGCCTCAATTGTCAGCTGATCACTCTCGAATGTGGCATATCCCAAGTACGTTGCTTTTACTTTATAAGTACCCGGTTCAATATCTGTTATTTTATAGACACCGGCCTCATTCGTTGCTGCTCCTTTTGTTGTTCCCATTAAAGCAACATTTACACCCGGCATTACCTCACCGGTTTCCTGATCTGTTACTGTACCCTCTATCGTCCCTGTATTTTGCGCTGTCGTTCCCATCGCTGAAAACAACAGAAAGCAAAAGACTGCTATTATTGATTGTATTTTCATAGGTATCCCCCTTTTTGTTGGGATTTAATATTAAGGTTAAAAATCCACATTCGTTATTTCTATGGTTATCAAAGTTTTTAAAACTTTCAAATGCTATTCTTAAAAAATTATTGTTTTATGATTTTTCGGATATGATCCAATAGGGCCTGTCTGGTTAGCTCAGGCTTTTCAATAAACGGTGTATGCCCACAATCAGCTATTTTCTTATGATAAACCTTCCCTCCCATCAACTGATATTCAGCAAGGCTGTATTTAATTTGTGATTCCATTGGCTGTGGCGGATATTGCTTTTTCCCGGGCCAGCCTTTGCGCAAACTCATTTTTCCCTGGTATCCGGGATCCGAAAAAGACGTATCCGAAATGATATTGTCATCCTTGCCATGGATCCATAACAGTGGCGGCTTGCGGTTGGTATCTAAAAAATCGTGCAACAACGATTCATTATATTTCGGAGAAAGGGCATTTACCGGCCCATACCTACCCGGAGCAACGCCCGGCCAATATTCCGATTCCTCGTAATCGCCTGGATAATGCTTTTCGCCGGTATGGATTAGCAGCATGGCCGTGAGAATATCCTCTTCACGATCCGCTTTAAACCCTTCTTTCCAAAAAAGTCGGTTCATCATATTTCGAGGGGAATACAATGGGTGATCTTTCGATCGGTCGCCTGCAATCAATCGATCAGCAAATGCATCAACAACAATACCTCCTCCCGAGCCCGAATAATCGGGATTATTGGCCTTTCCCTGCTCACCGTGAATGCCTCCAAATCCCATCGGTGGACCCGGAGATATAAGCGTTACCGTTAAAATATCGGCCGCATGACGCGCAATCAGTCCCCAGCAGACAAAACCACCTAACGAATGTCCTACAAGATGAAAATGGGCCAAATCCATTTTCCTAATAAGTGCAGTTATATCATCAAGCCAATCTTCAATACCTCCTGTTGCATCAATAACTTTTTTTTCTGTGTCCCCAAACCCGCGCATATCAGGTGCAATACAATAAAACTCATCAGCAAATTGAAGCATAAACTCCTCCCATATCGTGGAGGTACATGTATTACCGTGCAAGAATAGCATCGGTATATTCTCTTTACTACCTGCCGTAAGCAGATGCATACGCAACCGGTCTGTCTCCAGAAACTGCGACGATATTCCGGGAAGATGATTAATCTTATTCATGGGAAAGTTCCTTAAATTCCTCTTCCAGATCACGCTTTTGGATCTTATTTGAATCCCCGACCGGCAAGGAATCCTTAAAAAATATATGCTTCGGGGTTTGATAACCGGCCAAATATTCCCTGCAATAGCGTTGCAACTCATCCTTTGTCAAAGTAGTCCCATCCTTCAGGACCACAAACGCACAACCCGTTTCGCCCCACTGCTCATCAGGCACCCCAATAACGGCCACTTGTGCCACAGCTTCATGCTCATAAATCACCTTTTCCACCTGAACGGGATATACATTTTCTCCGCCGCTGATATACATCTCTTTCTTACGGCCTACCATATAATAATAGCCGTCATCATCGCACCGAAACAGGTCACCAGTATGCACCCAGCCGTCATCAAGAGCTTCATCTGTGGCTTTGGAATTTTTCCAGTAGCCTGCAAATACATGCGGACCTTTCATCAGCAGTTCCCCAACTTCTCCCTGGGCTACTTCCTCGTTATTATCATCCACAATTTTGACTCCGATATGAAAATTCGGGAATCCTACTGATCCTTTTTTTCGGATGGCATCTTCAGCCGGTAATGAATAACAGTTGGGACCAGCTTCCGTTAAACCATATCCCTGTCGAATAGGAATTCCCTTCTCTTTGTATCTATTAATTATTGGGATTGGACACGATTCCCCACCGCATATCGCAAATCGGACACTGCTTACATCAACGTCATTAAAATTGGACTCTTCCATCATCATCCGCAGCATCGTTGGAATTCCGAATAGAATGGTAATATCCTCTTTTTCAATAAGCTCATTACATTCAGCAGCATCAAATTCTGGTTGCAATACCAGTTTTCCACCGTGATGAATCAAGGGCGTCAAAAGCACGTGCCAGCCCCCGGTGTGATAAAAAGGCGTATTCACAAAAGCACAATCCTGTCCGGTAAGCTCCAGACTAATTTCAGTATTAATTGAATTCCAGTGAATTTGTCGCCAAGAGATCATCGCCCCTTTTGATTTGCCAGTTGTGCCCGACGTATATAAAATCATGGCAATGTCTTTGGCATCAGCCTCATAAATTTCAGGATCCGGCTGCGTACTGTCCAACACCTTTTTAATCGTATTAATAGAGATAGCTTCGGCAGCATCCTCCTTTACAAAAGAAAACTCATCAGAATAAACAACCAAATGGGGATCTGCGTCATCCATCAGTTCATTCAATCCCGCTTGCGGCAATCGATAATTCAACGGGACCATGATTATACCAGCCTTGGCACAGGCAAAAAACAAAATCACATATTCAACATTATTTTTAGAGACCACTGCCAGCCGATCTCCTGCTTTCAAAATACACTGCTGCTGCAGATAACCCGCCAAGCGGTTTGCTTGTTGATTGAGCTCACGATAGGTATAGCGATCTCCTGTCTTCGTATCAATAACCGCTTCTTTATGCGGCACATATCGTTCCCTTTTTTTAAGCCAATTATTATAATTCATAATTTACACCGAAGCTGTTGCTTTCTCATTATCACTTCGAAGCTTAATTCCTTTATTTTTTGCTGCATAAATAGTGAATCCCACTATTACGGCACTTGTAATGGCCAATGCCGCAGCCACAGCGGGATTTTCACCATCCGCCTCAGAAAATGGTACGCGTATTTGTCCGTAGTACACCGTAAAATGTACGGTAACAGCTACAATGGAGGCCCAAATAGGCGCTTCTTTGGGAACCTTCTTAAAAAACATGCCCATTAAAATGGGGACAAAAGCTGCTGAGAAGTAGGCGTACACTCCGTTTTGGGCAAAAATTCCCACGCTTAACTTAGGATTTACCAGCTGTTGCCACGACAGGAACACTGTGATGATGGCCATGGCTACAATTACGAAACGGTTGTATACCAACTTGGCAGGAAGCCCAAATATATCTTTTGTAAAAATTCCCTTACCGAGCAAGGGCTCGATAATATCATTGGTAATCGATGTGGAAAGTGATTGTATCAAACTCTCGAGTGTGGAAACACCGGCGGAAATCAATCCCAACACAATGATAAGGGCAATAGCGACCGTAAATTCTTTGACTACATACGCCGATACAATGCCATCCATGGCAAGGGCTTCGCCATCAACCGTTAAATCCGGAAAACTGATCCGAGCATATAATCCTGCAATTACTACAAGGAAGAATAAAAATTGGGCAGTGATACCTACCACCAAATAGCGATTCACATCCTCCTCGCGATCCAAAAGAAGTGATTTTGTCAAAATATGGGGCTGACAAACAATGGCGATACCTACAATAAATGGCGCTACAAATATCTCGAAGTAATCCCGAAACAGAAAGCTACTGTCGTTGGTCAGCTGGGTTAGTTTGGGATCAATTGTATTTAGCTTCTCAATGAAACCGGTTACACCATTGCTAAAATGATCATATCCTGATCCTAATAACATAACAGCAACAATAACCATAAGTATAGCCTGAATGGTATTAGTATAAACCATGGAATTTGCACCACCATACATCATGTAACCAAAAATAAAAATGACGATGCCCAGCAGTACGTAAAATTCCCTGATGTTCAAGGTGCTTGCCAAGACTTTTGTGAGCCCCACACAAATAAGAACGATAAACGTAATAAGCAGCAGAGAAAGGAATCCAAAAAAGATTCCAAAACGGCGGCTATCGTACATTTTACGGATCCAGTCGGCCATGCTCAGGGCCTTAACATTAGTTCCAAAATTCCTAAATCCCTTTGTAAACAGGATGAGCGACCCCAGTGTTGCAAGCGGCAGAGCTAACCCCATTGCAATAACGCCACTAAACCCATACAGTGAGACGAAACCAGGATTGATTATAAACGTTGCCGCGCTAGTTATGGATGCTGCTAATGAAAGTCCAACAGCAGTAGGAGAAAACAATACACTGCCTAGCGCATAATCGTCCATCTCTTTGGTTTGACCCG
The DNA here is from genome assembly GCA_964397705.1 of uncultured Balneolaceae bacterium. Classification (GTDB taxonomy): domain Bacteria; phylum Bacteroidota; class Rhodothermia; order Balneolales; family Balneolaceae; genus Fodinibius. The sequence continues at coordinate 10,075 of CAYNKF010000020.1, forward strand.
CCCCCCGTATTACAAAATAGAGGATCACTGCTGCATAGCATAGGATAAGCACCCAACCTGCTGTTACCATTGATGATGATGCTAATTCCATTATTTATAGCTTTCTATTAAATCCTGAACATATTTTGTTACTCAGTTTCAGCTCAGAAAAGTTCAGGATAACATTGTAATTAGATTACCATCTATAAGCACAGGCTCCAAAATGGAGTCCTCCACCAGACCCTACAAATACTAAAATATCGCCTTTTGAAACCGAATCGCTGCGAAGCGCCTTGTCAAACACCATTGGGATAGCCGCCGAACCGGTATAACCGAACTCATCCATAATCGTTGGAGCTGTATCACGCTTCAATGAGAGATTATCCATCGTCTCCCAAATCTGATTGATGTTTATCTGTGTCATATAAGCACCGGCAATATCATCCGTACTAAATTCGCCTTTTTCAGCTACGGTACGAATCATATCAGTCCACACCCGGGGATTTATTTCTTTGGGAAACTTCTCAACAAACTGGAGACATTGCATGCCCCCCTGCGATTCACTTCGTGCCGCAGGAGCAGCTGCTCCACCGCCATAAATACCCATATGCTTATAGTATTCAGGTTTGGTTCGTAAATCGGAAGCCAAAAATCCCTCCGTATTATTTATGGCAGGTTCTAAAATTACTGCTCCGGCTCCATCGGCAAAAAGCGTAACCGTTTTTTTATCATTCAGATCTAAAAATCGACTCATACCATAGGCACCAATCACCATTACTTTTCTATAAACCGAGTCAGCAACCATCATGCTGTTGGCCAGTGTCAATGCCGTGGGAAACCCGGCACAAGCAGTATTAGTATCCAGTGAGGTGGCATTGACCAACCCCATCTTTTGCTGCACCACCGATGCCGTTGAGGGCGAAATGAAGTCGGGCGTATCAGTTGCAATAATCAACAAATCGATATCCTCTTTCTTGAGCCCCGCCATTTCCAGGGCCGCTTGTCCCGCCTCTACACATAAGTCGCTCGTGGACTGATCTTCCTCCATCCATCGACGCTCGCGTATCGTAAGGTTTTCGCGGAGCCAGGTATCGACATCCTCACCCAACTGCTCATTAAACCATTCGTTTTTAATAACCCGCTCGGGGGCGTACGATCCACTTGCTATAATTTTGGAATGTCCCATTAAAATACGAGCCCCCCATCCACTTGAAGTACCGTTCCGGTGATAAATGCTGCCTGCTCGGAAGCCAAAAAGACATACGCCGAAGCGATGTCTTCTGGTTTACCGAGGCGTCCCAGTGGCGTCTGCCCTTTTAATTTCTCTAATATCTTGTCAGGGACCGTATTGACCATTGGCGTTTCAATAAATCCGGGTGCTACAGCATTCACGCGTACTCCTTTGCGGCCAAGCTCCCTGGCCCACGTTTTCGTTAGCCCAACCACACCAGACTTTGTAGCTACATAATTACTTTGACCAAAATTCCCATATAACCCAACAACTGAACTAGCATTAAGGATAACACCCGATTCCTGTTCCCGCATCAGTTCTGCTGCTGCCTTTCCACAGTAAAAAACCCCATTCAGATTAACATCGACTACCTGCTTCCATTCTTCGGGACTCATTTTCTTAAGCGTGGCATCGCGGGTTATGCCGGCATTATTTACTAATACATCCAACTGTCCCCATCGATCCTGAAGATCACTCATTGCTTTTTTGACCGTTTCAAAATCCGTGACATCGATTTTTTCAAAGTGAACCTTGTGTCCATCATCAGTCCAATCTTTTACAAGCTTATCGCCGGCTTCCTCATCCATATCCCATAATTCGACACTGGCTCCTTTTCCTAAAAATTGTTGCGCCGTTTCACGTCCGATACCACCGGCACCGCCTGTAATGAGTACAACCTTATCTTTAAAATCTTCCATGATTTACTTTGCGTTTAGAAAATTAAGAATCTGCTTGTTTACAATTTTTGACTGCTCAAAGTGTACAAAATGCCCGGCCTTATCGACCATCTTTAGTTGGCTATTTGGCAATTGTTTATGTCCCGACTCCGCCACTTTTTTTGTAGATAAATTTGGATGTAGCTGTCGATTTGGGATCAACATATCCTGTTTTCCATAGATAATCAGCGTTTGATGTTTAATATTTGTCAATTTATCAAATACAGGTCCATCTAACATTGCCTGAACCGACCCAGCGTAAGCACGAGTATAGCCATCAAAGTTTTCTGCTGACCGAATAGCCACCCGATCCTCTATCATGAACTGCGCCTCCTTTGGAAAATCGAGAAAGGTAGCTTTAAATGTCTGACGAATAAGCGAATCAGGGGTATGTTTGATAGATTGGGGCGTCACGAAATTGCTCATCATCGCCTCTTCCTGATCAGAGAATGTTTCAAATCCAGCAGGAGCCAACAATACAAGCTTGCTGATTTTCTCCGGATAGGTTAGCACTGCACGTAACGCAATTTGACTACCCATGGAATGTCCGGCCCAAGTCGCTTTTTCAATTCCCAATGAATCCTGAAGGTCAGCTACCGCTTTAGCAAAAAACGGTATAGAGTATGAATTTACATCTTTGGATGATTTGCCAAAACCGGGCAAGTCTAATGCAATCACACGATATTTTTCTGTCAGCGCCGGAATCGTCTTCTTCCAAGCAGGAATATAACTCCCAAGTCCGTGAACGAGGATAATCGCTTGTCCTTCTCCCTTATCGACGTAAGCAACCTCTTGTCCATTTTCTAACTGTTGATACTGGACAGGGTAAGGATAATCCAGATCCGAAAACTGGGTTATTTGGGCTTGGATCTCAGTTGAGGAAAAACCCAAAAACAGGATAAATCCTAATAAAAATACTGCTATTTGTTTTTTAGAGTTCATAGAAATTTAAATTATTAAATATTTGAAAAGTTCCAAACGATAATTAAGAAAAAAATTACTCCGTCAATTTCTCGTGCTTTTCTTCCCAGGCCTCAACAAATTTTTTATTGTACTCATCCATCAGCTCATAGAAAGATTTCATCAGCTTCATCTGCTGTTTAATAAACTCAGCATCCTCGGAATTCATCGATTGGGCCATGGAAAGATATTTCTCGGCAATCTCAATATTGTCCTGCATCTTGTTTATCTGATTCGCATACGCCTTGCCAAAAATATCATCCGCCGCCTGATAATAATCTTTCCGATCGCCCGGAATCCAAACCTTCTCAATAAGTCCGCGTTCTTTAAGACGCCTGCAAATCTGTGAAATGGGCCCCTTGCTCATTTCCAGCTGTTCAACAATATCATCCAGCGATTGTGGATCTTTGGATATTATGAGAAGCCCCACAATGCGGCCCATCAATGGATTCAAACCAAAATTACTATATCCCTCGGCAAAATCTGCTACAATTTGCTGGGTTAAGTCTATATTCTTTTCCATAAATATTTCGAATAGTTACTACTGTTTAAAAGTTGCAGTATTATAATTTGAAACTTTTGAAATTTTTGCAAACACAATGAATCTTATTTTATAATAAATAATTTCCATTTCAGAATTTTGTCAACCTATAGACAGTTGCGATTCATTTTTTTCTTTCTAACATTGTGAAAAATAAATTGTCGGGGATACCAAAGAAAAGAATACAAATTCATAATTCGGTAACGGGGAATCAATATCAAATTAAATAAAAATATCACCTTATCATTGATAGCTTTCATCCTATTTTTGATAGGGATTTTTAGCATATATACGGGGGTATTTAATGGTATAGATCGGATGATCCTCGATTATAAGTTTCGATATCTCCAGCAAGAAGATCCGAATAACAAAATTATACTGGTCTCGATTGATGAAAAAAGCCTTTCCTATTTTAACAGGAATGGCATGTACTGGCCCTGGCCCAGGGAGTTTTACCAGATTGTCACGGACTATTTCCATGAATCAGGAGCTGAGTTAGTTGTTTATGACATTCTTTTCGACACCCCTGATTTTGATCGCAGAAACCTCTCAGGGGCCATGAGTGATCAGCGGTTCTTAGAATCACTCGAAAAAAGCGGAAATGGGATCCTGGCTTTTAAATCTACTGCAAATGAAGATGCTGCTATTGATCTCTCCATCAATAATGAATCGTTAATTAAGCACTATAACATTGGGGGAAATCCACCCTATCACGAGCCTCATATTTTGACATCAAAGCCCCTGGATAAATTTACCAAAACAGCAACCGGACTCGGAAACACCGTTATGAGTCCCGATGAAGACGGGCTCATTCG
>CAYNKF010000021.1:0-14307 GCA_964397705.1 uncultured Balneolaceae bacterium
AAAAATAACATTAAGGCTGAAGACGACATGACAAAAAGCTATACCATAAAAGGTAATAGTAATTCCAAAATCTAACATTCGCTTTAAAATTCCCGGTTAATGCTCAAATTCTAAGGTAAACGTCGTTCCTTCGTCAGTGGAATTAAAAGTGTATTCACCATTCAACTTATCGGTGAGTGTACCAATAAGATTTATACCAAGAGATCCTTTGCGCTCTTCTAAATTCTCAGGGAGTCCCACACCGTTATCACTAATAATTAAGCAAAAATCACCATTATTCTCTTTAAGCTGATACAAAACCAAATATTAAATAAATAAGCCCCACAGCTATCCACCGTGAGGCCTTAGAGAGAAGTCCCATAAATAAATTATGGAACTCTCAAAGTGTAATAATACAAAAGACATAAAAGTCCTTTTTAATTGTAAATATTTATAAGATCTCCCATTATACCTAAGCCAAAAAACTTACTACTTTACTTATTTAACAGTTCAGTATGTATCTTTAGCTATTTATGTAGAATACATCTCCCGCCATTTTCTTACAAACTTTGATTTTTTAAACAGTAACGAGATTAAAATTCAGAAAAAATAAAAAAGACCATGAATATTCACGGCCTTAAAAAACATCACATACCCTTATTTATTGGGTTCGAGGGACTCCTGAACCAATTGCTAAAGGAGCAAAATTAGAATGCATTAGTTTCCATCCATCTTGGTAATGCCAAACTTCACTGGCTCTGGTCTTATATGCTATGGGCTTGTCGCTTCCCTTCATTGTATATTCTCCATCGTTGTTGAAGGTGGTTAGAGCTGTTCTCATGTCCGGACTGAAATAGACTTTCAGATCCACAACATCCCAGCGATTCCAGGTATGATTAATATCCTCTTCCTCTTCAAAACTGGAGTAAAAGATACACGGCTCCATATTCGAATTACAAGCTATCATTCCAACCTTGTCTGAGTGAAACTGTTTCAAATTCTCGATATCATTTGTCATTTGATAGGCAATTCTCAGCTTGGTCTTGGCTTCGATCGAATCAGTCAGGGCCGCCTTATTGGTGTGTCCATAATACATCTGGGCATTATATCCGTAGGCAGAACCCGTACCGGCATAGTCAAGGGCTTTCATCTGATGCTCAAAGGCCTTTTTGTACTCTCCTTTGGTGGCATAATGTTCCGCAATTGAATCATGAGCATTCGGTCCGTCGTGTGAAAGGAATATCTTTTGAGCCGTCTCAATAGCTTTCGTCATATTCGGCTTATCACCGTACGTCCCATCCGCATAGCGGTACGACATTATGTTATAGGCAGGCGAAGCATAGTCGGGAAAGGCTTCAATGTATTCCGCCAGCTTGTCTTTTCCATCCTCGAGAGATGCACTTGACCAGAAAGCAAAAAGAGGTGCCTGCGGATATATTTCAGCAACCTGTTTTACCGTGCTTTCGAAATCCTCAGAAGATGCACCCATTAATTTCACCCAGGCTTTTTCTTGTTCCGTAAACTTCTCGGTGTCCAGCTTTTCTAACTGTGCAGCCTGTGATCCGAATTCACTTCGTGAAGCAGCGTTTATGAGTACCAACTTGGCACTACCGCAGTTTTCATCCATCATTAGAGCGGCTTCGGCCATCCCTACCGCTACCGGTGTCTCCACATTTACAAGATGAGTGATTGCTTTATCAACGATTTTTACGGCGCTGTTACTACACGACATATCAGAGATCCATTGCGCACTGGCAAGCGTTGTTATTAGACATAGTCCAATTGTTAAAGAGAGTTTTTTCATAATAGTCCTTTTAAGATTAGTGATAGATAAAACCTATCACTCCATATAACAAAAGTATTCAATAATAAACCGTTAGGATTTTCTATAAATAATTGTTTATTAAACACTTATGCATAATGCTTGTCACTTAAAAGACTAATATGGTATTGGGGGCACGTTCTTTTAAAAAGGTATTTATCTACTGTAATTTGAATTTCTTTCTTACGTTCCTAAATATTATTAGAACCTCCGTTTTAAAAGAATTCAATAAGATAGGATCACAGTGTTTTACTCACTTAAGCAACGTGTATGGTTCTATTATCTATAGTTTAATTTAAATCTTAGAACACGATAAAGGTGATAGGTATTAGTTACGTATCTTGGCTGGTTTATTATTCGGCATGGGTCTATTACCAGGCCTTCTTAACATAAAGTTAGCCATCCTACGAATAATTTGATCAAACTTTTTTTTCTGTTGATCATTTAAGCGTCCTCTGAGTTCATTAAAGTGACTAATATTTATCATTTCAATTTGTTTATGACCGTCGGCTATAGCCGATGCCAAGCTGTCCACCTTTAATGAATCTATGGAACCAATGGCATTATAAAGTTTCTTACGATTGCCTTGAATCTCTTCAACTGTCGCTCGTATTTTCATTCTATATGACTCGCGCAATTCCTGAAACGTTTCAACCTGTTTTTCGTCAAGATCAAGTCGTTTCATAAACATATGTTGGGCGGTATTCATCCTCAAAGAATCGTGACCTCCACCAATCCATGGTGGACGGTTAAACCAAAGAGTTGCAATAATTACAAGATTCAAAACAGTCATTATCACAAAACCGATGAACACTAACTTATATTTCTTTTTTATATCTAACATCTGTTACCTATTTAGTTAATCATTATAAAGGATAGGTAAATCTGGTATATACTCCTCAGCTAATGTATGTTCTACCTCCTCATTAGTGGCAGAATCCCATTCTGGTAAATGATCATACTGAATTACGGAATAGACATTCACAAATATGATCAATACTACCGAAAGTGCACCCAATAAATATCTTGGTTCCTTCCAAAGACTTGCCCAAATATCCCAAGTAGAAATAGCATCTCTACTATTTAAACGTTCTTCTAAACGAGCATAAAAATAAGCATCTGTCTTTGCTTTTTTGATATGATCAAGTGACCGTAATGTCTTGTCAACTTCCTTCTCAATTTCTTTGTCTTTATTCATAATGTTCAAAATTTATTATGAACCATCTTTCTTATAGTAATCGTGTAAATCATCTTTTAAATTTTGTCTGGCTCTGTATATTAAAGATTCAATTGCCGACAAGCTCTTTTCCATAACCTCACTGATATTCTTATAACTTAATCCCTCAATTTTGTGAAGAGTAAAAGCCACCTTTTGTGATTCTGGCAATCGTCCGATAGCATCCATTAACATCTTGGCTCGCTCTTTATTTTCAAGCTCAATTCCCGGATGAACAAAGCCATTAAAATCCTCAATTTCGTCAGTTTCGCCATCAAAATTCATCAATGCTTTAAAATAGGCAAATCGCTTCTTTCGTTTACGATAACGAATCAATTCCAAAGATTTGTTTACCGCTATTCGGTATATCCAAGTGCTCAAAGAAGATTCACCATTAAAAGTGTCAATAGAATTATGCACCTCTATAAATACCTCCTGGGCAGTATCTTCTGCATCTTCCGCATTTCTCAGTAATCCTATACAAGTATTATATACCTGATCTTTGTACTCTTTCACTAGCTTTCTAAAAGCTTGCTCATCACCCTTTATTAATTCTGTGACAAACTGTTGTTCATCCAATCTTCAGAGTATGCTCTTTTAAATTTATCCTAAACAAATTTGGGTGGAGATCTTAATCCACCCAAATCACGTCTATGATTATCGTTTGTTTTTCTTGCCCTTCATCTTACGCTTCTTGTGTTTATTACCAGCCTCCTTATTTAATAAGAAATTTCTTTTCCGCATATCAAATTTCAGACGTTGCTCCTCAGTAAGTATATCTCTTACCTCTTTATGCATTCGTAACCGCTTAGTCATAATAGTTTCTCGGATTTCAGACACTTCCGCTACAACATTTTCTGCGGCCTCAAAATCAGTATCACTACCTGTGGTTAGTGTTTTAATTTGAGCACGTTTTTCTTTGATTTGGTTTCTCAAAGGTAATAGATCTTCCTGAAAAGACATCCTTATCTCTTTTATCTGTTCCATTTGCTCATCACTCAAATCTAAACGTTCCGCCATTTTATCTTTGGCCTTAATTGGACCTTTTGTTTGCGCCTGAGAAATTAAGGGAAATACCATTAAGGCGATTATCGTAACACATACTATTTTTAACGTTTTCATAAGTCAACTAGTTTAATTTAATAATCCTGTGATCTACTAGTTGGATGCTATTATTCAAGAAAACTTGTGGATTTTTTTCTTTTTCTTGTAAAAACCCCGATAGAGTAAAAATAAAATGAATTATTACTACCTAATCATTTATTGAAAAACATTTTTTTATTTCTAAATAGTAACACGTTAGTGAAAGTGATAGTCTTCTTATCTCAGAAGGGTAAATAAATGTATCCATAGTTTAAGAAGTGAAATATAGTACTATCAAAATACTGGTAAGTAATATGACATATCTATATAAAAACCCCGGAAGCAATTAAGCTATCCGAGGTCTATTTCCACGATTCTGGTTGCTATGCTATCACCTATGACCTTTTTGATTTGGTAGAGCTGCAGGATTATTTCTCACTTCTCTTCCAAAGGGTATAGAAAATGTTTTAAACATTTTTTTGGATGCAGGATCGGGTACCTCCGCTATCCAGGCGTAACTGCCGGGCTTAAGATTTACATGGTAATAAGCAGTGTTGCCCCCCGTCATTTCCATACTTCCGCCAATGAATGTAGCACCTGCCGGAGCGCGATCTACGAGCCCCTCTTCGGTAGTCCAATTCATCCAGGCGCCAAGCTCATCAAGTAATTGCTGATCATAGCCATCATCAAAACGAACCAACTGTACATTATGTCCCAACAAGTGTTCATAACCCATAGCGGGCTGCGCTCCAAAATGGATCGCTACTGTATGCATTCCGGGACGAACAGATCCCTCATAATCGATGCCGTTTTGGCTTACCATTATCGCCATGGTAGCACGTGGCTCCTTTTCCCCTGATGCTTCTTCAGTCACCCTTATTACATCGAGCATGCCATTGTAGGAGTGGAACTCCTGGTTCTCATCTTTAACGTAACATTCCGCAATATAGGTGCCCGCCATAAGTTTCACTGTAGTTTGCGAAGTATGCCCTGCTGCCGTTATACCCGGACCTCCCATAGTGACGGCCTCTACAAACCAAGGAGCTGAACTCAATACGGCCCCGAAGAGATTATTTACGAAAGTTCCGAAATCAATATCTCCCGCGATATAAGGATTCCATTCCTGCTGGAAGGGTACAGTCACGGTATTGTACCAGTGATCCAGTACAGGTTCGCCGGCAGCATTGGCAGCATCTATGGCTGCCTCAGGAATCTTGTAGAGGAGGTAGAAATGGTCTGAGTGTGAGCTGTTGTTAAAGCGGAAGGTCGTCCAACCGCTTGGGATTTCTTCCTCACTAACTTCAAACAGATGTTCATTCGTATCATGATTATGCAGCGAGGTGATATCAACAACATTCGGACCACCCTTCGCTATAAACTTTGCTTGGGATAGGTTTTCCCCATCTGATAAGGAATCAGTTGCAATTCCGGTTTCTTCACTACAGGCGCTTGTTGCAAAAAACAATAGCAACATTACTATAACCAATCGGGTTATACCATAAAACCAATTATTTGAATATTTCATAGGAGCTCTTTTTTAATGAAAATTTTCGGTTCATTGTCATTATAAGCTCCCTTTCTTTGTTTAATCCGTTTTTACTCTTAGATTGCTTCTAAGAGACCAATAGGCATACTTCCCATGGGTATTGAAATCCGCATACTTGGATCTACAACTATTCAGAAAGAAAATGGAGAGTACGATCCCTCCCTCCTGACTGGTCCTAAAAGGCTTGCTTTGCTTACCTACTTGCTATTGGGAAGTCCCAGAGGATTTAAGCGAAGAGATAAGATTATTGCTTTAATATGGCCTGAATTGAATCAGCAAAAGGCACGAAATGCCCTCAGTAATATTCTTTACCATATCAGAAATTCACTAGGAAAAAAGATTATTCAGAACCGGGGTTCGGAAGAAATTAGTGTCAACGAAAACAATATTTGGTGCGACGCTCTTGCTTTTGAAGAGCTAATACATGACAAAAAGTATCAACTTGCTCTTGACCTATATCGCGATAATCTACTCGTCGGCTTTCATGTACCCGATGTTTCCAATGATTTCCATAGCTGGCTCGACAGCAAGAGGCAAAAACTAAGAATATTGGCTCATGATGCCTCCTGGAAACTGGCGGAAAAAGCAGAAGAAAATGGAAATATAAAAGCAGCGCAGATATGGGCTAAAAAAGCGGTAGACCTTACCATGCTTTCGGAAGAAGCCCATATTCGTCTGATAGAATTGCTCAAACGAACGGGACAACGAACAGATGCACTGAAAGTTTACCAGGAATTCACTAAAAATCTACAGAATAAGTGGGAGATATCACCATCTGATGCTCTTAGAAAAAGCATCGAAGGAATAAGAAACCAAAATCCCGATACGAATGTAGAACATGATTTAGCAATTAAAGAATCCTCCCCTTCCATTGCCGTACTTCCATTTGAAACGCTTAAATCAACCGAGTCCTCTTCTGCCTTCACTAACGGCATTCATGATGATTTACTGACTCGTCTTTCAAGTATTTCAGGCATTGCGGTGACTTCCAGAACATCGGTCATGCGATATAAAAGAACGGCCGTACCTTTAAAGAATATATCTGCAGAACTGAATGTTGACTGGATTGTTGAGGGTACGGTACAGCAAGTTAATAAACAGGTCAAAGTCAGAGTAAGGCTGGTAAATACCAATACCGATCGCCAATTCTGGTCCAAAGACTTTCAAAATAAACTTACTGCAAATAATCTGTTCCATATTCAAAGTACCATCACGAAAAAAATTGCAGAAGCCCTTGAAACTAAACTCAGCGCTAAAGAAAAAAAGCGTGTAGAAATCCAACACACCGATCACCTGGAAGCCTATCGGCTCTACACACAAGGATGGACCTTGGTAGAACAACGTACCCAAAAAGGCTTAAAAAGAGGGTTATCTTGTTTTGAGGAAGCCAGTGCTGTTGATCCGGATTTTTCCTTGGCACTTGTGGGTCAGGCCTATGCACTGCTGGGCTTGTTCGGATACGGTTATGAAGAAAACGATTTTACATTATCCCAAGCCGAAACACTTATCAAAGAGGCCCTACATCAAGATACGAATCTTGCAGAAGCGCATTCGGCTTTAGGTCTTTTATATACCAGCAGACAAGAAGGTCGAGATGCCATACAAGCACTAAAGAAAGCAGTGAAGATCAGACCCGGCTATGCCAACGCTCACAATAAACTTAGCTGGATTTACCAGCTGATGGGGAATAAACAGCAGTCGCTTGAAAGTGCTGAAAAAGCGGTAGATCTTGACCCCTTTTCTCCCGAAGCAATCATTAATCTGGCTTACTCCCATCTTATAAACGACCATTTTAGCGATGCTCTAAAATATGCGAAGAAAGCATATGAATTGCAGCCTGACTGGCCTACGGTGTCTTTTTATATTGCTTTGATACACTATCACAGGGGTAACCCTGAAGAATCGCAAAAGTACGTTGAGGGCTTAGTAGTTCCCTGGACCTGTAACGGTCCCCAGCTATTACTGGCATTAATTGATATCAAATCCCAAAAAAAACAAACTACATATAACCTGGAATATTTTAGTCGGGAGAAAGACTTCTTTTCCCAAGGTATCCTGCATACTGTTTTAAAAGATAAAGAAAAAGCTTTTGAGGCTTTTGAAAATATTCCTTCATGGGAACCATGGCCAACCCAAGTAATGCATCATCTATTCCCCAATGAGCTAAAGGATATAAAGAAAGATTCTCGGTTTTTAACTTTGTCGGAACATATCGATAGGGATTGGGGTATGTAGATATATACAGTATTCACATGTTACCTGCTAAATTACTTAATGCTGCTTTTAATTGATTATATCTAACTATCAGTTGTATTTGCAAATTTCTATCAAAAGCAGGTTGAAAATAATTAATAATATTTTACAAACATTAATTTTTTTTAACTATAAAAATATTATCTTTTCGTAACGCTGTTTAAAAAGAAACCGAGTAGCTTAATATCATCTACAGACGGTTATTTACTCACTTGCAATATTTTTAAATAAACGAGGTCACATTATGGCAACGGCCAAAAATTTTAAAAGCTATTACCATACAGATCGTTACAAAGGCTTTTATCAAATTAATAAGAGCACCCACCCCCTCTCTCGGATGATGCTTCTCGCTTTTTCCAACGGCAAGAAAAACATCTATGCCAAAGGAGTGTATACCGAAGAAGCCATGGCAAAAATATTTGCCGCTATCGATCAATATCATCGTAAGAAGAAAGCAAAGCAGCTGACAATGGCCTAAGAGTAAACGAAATCAGCAAATAATTTAACAGCTAAGCTATAAGGAGGAGTGGGATCCTTTTATTTTTCTCCCAAAGGTAAAGGTAAGTTCAAACTTATTGTCTACATCCAGCTCAAAGTCGGCATCAAGTTGTTGCAGTAGTGTATGTATAATCGTAAACCCTAGCGAATCAGCATTTGCAAGATCTGGTTTTGAAGCCATTCCTCTTCCGTTGTCATAATAAATAACTTGGTAACCATCTTGGTTCTTCGTTATCCGCAATGTGATGTTCCCACCAGCATTCTCAAAGGCGTACTTCAATGAATTGGTTAGCAATTCATTCATTAGCATCCCAAGTGGAATAGCTTCGTTGATATTCATATCGATTCGTTCAACGTCTATCTCAATATCAACGGTTTGGGTCTGGTCGAAAGTAGTCTGAATAATTGATGACAATTCTTTGAGGTATTGGGCAATATTTACTGAGGAAAAATCCTCGGTATTGTATAAGAGCTCATGCACTTTTGCCATCGAGTGAATACGATTAATACTGCGCTGGAAAGATAATCTGGCATCATCATTCTTAAATTCCTCCATTTCCATGCTTAACAAACCGGAAATGATAGCAAGATTGTTTTTTACACGATGATGGATCTCCTGCAACAGGACCCTGTTTTTTCTCTGGGTCTTGACCCGATCCGTAATATTGATGCCATTTCCTACTATATATTTGCGTTTCCCAAGTTCAAGCAGTTTTCCGTTAATGAAAAAATTATATTCTTGGTCGCCCGATATCATTATTGTTTCGGTTTCAGCGTAACCGGTATTAATTACTTCTTCAATTTTTTGTTTTACTTTCGCTTGCTCTGAAGAAGCAATAAGATTCAAGGGATCAAATTTTTCAACTTCGTCTTGTGTCAGATCAAAAAAGTCATATACATTATTATTTAATCTCACAAAATTTAAATCCTCATCCATCATATAAAACAGCCCGGGCAAACTATCTAATATGCTCTCTGAGATGGAAACCTGTTCCTTCAAATCTTCTTCTAACTGCTTTTGTTCGGTTATATCTTCTATAACAACCAAAATGTCCTCGACCTCTCCTTGTTCATTTTGCAAAGGACTTGCACTTACTCTTGCCGGAAAATACGTCCCATCTTTGCGTTTTCGGGTTACTTCCTCCCCTTTTATCGTTAGTCCCTTTTTTATTTTCGAGAGCATCTTGTGATAATCATCGAGACTGGGATCGTCTACATGGGGTAATTTTTGTCCTGTAATTTCCTTCTCAGAAAACCCAAAAATATCTTCTGCTGCCTTATTCCAAAGGTCCCTTACTTCTCCCTCCGGGGATTCAATATAGATAGGAACGGGAGCTGTTTCAATTAGCGAACGTAGCTTTTGTGTGGCCTCAGTTCTCTCAGACACATCAAGTATGGATGCAACCAGTACTTCATTTCCTCGATACGTATCTTTCCATAGATATACATCAACCGGGTAGTAGGATCCGTCCTTGCGTTGATGAACCGTTTGAAAATAGATCTCCTTATCTCTTTCCTCTGCTAATGAGCCAATTAGGTCCTTAAACTGATTCGTTGAATATTCCGGTTTGAGATCCGCCAGGGACATATTTCGCAACTCATTTATCGAATACCCGATATTCTCAGTAGCAGCATTATTGACGTATTTTATTCTCAGTGTTTCAACATCAAAAATATAGATCTCATTTACACTTTCACCTATAATATCATAAAGCTCATTTCGTTCTTGCTTAGCCTTTTCTTGTTCGGTTACATCAAAAATAACAGTATCCCACCGCACCGTTCCATCCTCTAATTCAGTAGGGTTCCCTCGTCCATGCAACCACTTGAGTTTTCCGCTCGGTGTTTCAATGCGCCAGGTATGATCCCAATAACTGAGCTTATTAGCTGAATCTTTCACAGAACTCTGCATCTCATCTAAATCTTCTTCAAGAACAAGATTCCAAATTTTCTGGGGAGATTTCATTACTTCTTCAGGCGAAATCTCATATACCTGACTGACCCCGTCACTGATATATGTGATTTCTTCAGTATCATCAGTGTCCATTAGATATCTAAGAATTAACCCATTTATACTATTCGTAACACTGCTCAGCTGCTGTTGCCGTTCCTGCAGTTCAAGTTCCGCTTTCTTTCTCTTCGTTATATCCTGTACAATGCCTCTCAGAGCTGTTACTTCTCCATTTTCATTCGTTATGGGGATACCTCTAGTCTTAATATATTTCGTATTCCCTTTATCAGTTCTAATTTCAAAGTCTCTTTCATACTGTTCATTTTGCTCTATGGCACGCTTGACTAATTTTTTAAGCCCTTGTGGCTTATTGGTTTTATATGAGTTAATCAACTCCTCAAAGGATGGGGGAGAAAGTTCTTTATTCCGCTCAAATATCTCATATATCATTTCTGACCAACTGATATTGCCGGATCTAATGTCATAATGCCAATCACCAACGTTGGCGATATGCTGGGCTTCTTTAAGTCTTTCACTCTGTTCTTCTAATTGCTGTTTCCTACGCACCTGTTCGGTGATCACCTCCTGGATGGCGAAAAACTCTTCAATATCCCCTTCTTGGTTTTTTATGGGCATGATATCCATCTCAACCCAATAAGGCGTGCCATCTTTACTATAATTGAGTATTTGTTCAGAAAAAGGCTCTTGTTGTGAAATCTGTTTGGCGACACGCCTAACCGTTTTGGAATCCGTTTTAGAGCCCTGAAGTAGCTCCCCGGGATTTTTACCCTTTGCTTCTTCAAGGTTATATCCTGTGATCTGTTCAAATGCCTTGTTTACCCATGTTATCCGTTCTCTAGGATCAGTAATAATGACAATGTTTTGAGTCTCACGTGCAACCCGGGATAATCGCTCTAGCTTTTGTTTGTTTTCTTTTTTCTTGGTGATATCCGTGAGTGAACCCACCATTGCTACAGTATTTCCCTCTTTGACAACAGGCGCCTCGTTAACTTGAGCCCAAATTCGTTCTCCAGTCTGTTTTTGTAACTGAATTTCATAAGGCGGTTGTCTTTCCCCGGTTTGAATGGCTGTATTCGTTTTTTTTATGGCTTCACTATTTACGGGATGATCCGTTAAGTAATCCGTCCAGGCTTCTAACTCATCACCGGGCTCTACACCTAAAAAATCTTTAGCCTGTGGGCTTACATAAGTTAGATTATGGTCTGTATCATGACGATAGAACAGGATTGTACTATTCTCAAGGATACTCCGATATTTTTCCTCCGTTTCCTTAAGCTGTAATTCCGCCGACTTCCGTTTTGTGATATCTTGTGTACTGCCATATACTTTAGTCCTAGACCCATTTTTGAACTCTGTTTCACCTACGGCCCGTACCCATCTTATATTTCCTTGAGCTGTAACCATTTTGAGTTCAAGATCAAATGGCTTCCCATTTTCAATAGCATCATTGACAGCATTTCTTATAGCCTCTCTGTGTTCCCCCGCCTCATAAAATTTAATAGCCGTTTCAAGATCCGGCTCATAGCTCTGATCAACTTCGTGAAGCTTTTTTACCTCTTGGGACCAATACAACCGTTCTTCTACTAAATCAACTTCCCAATGCCCGATATCCGCTAACTCATATGATTTTTTTAGGACTTCTTCCTCCTGGATGCTTTGACTGCGTTGGTCTGTAATATCTATCATTAAACCAGTTAACACCTTAGACCCGTCTTCTTTCTGCTGTATGGTTACAAGATCTTTCAGCCATACCACATTACCATCAGTATCAATCATGCGATATTCGAACTCATGATCTTCATTCTCTTCCGTTTTCCGGTGACAAAAAGCAACGGTTTGCTCCCGATCGTCGGGATGGATATGCTCTTTCCAAAAAGATGGGCTTTGGTACCAGGCTTCAGGAGGATAGCCTAGAATACTATTACTTTGGGAACTTACGTAGGTAAAAGCAAACGTTTCAGCGTCAGCCTCCCAAAGTATGCCATTTACATTCTCTGCAATAAATTCTAAACGTTCTTTGTTAAAACTGTTTTTCATCTACATGACCCAAAGTACTATTTAAAATCCATGCATCAATATATATGCATGACTCAATAATAAAAATTAAATATGAGTTACAGTTTTATCAGCAATGAAAAATCTAAAAAAGGAATGTGTTTAATGTTAACAACAGAACAATTCTTAACAGGGTTTTAAAGCCCGCAGAATGAGCTCTTAAAGGAAAGATATTTAGCATAAATGCCTCAACCTTTATACCCAAACATGCTAAATATGGAGAATCGAGTACCGAAAAGTCTGAAATCCATAAATATTATAATCGTATCAGGCAATCGATACAGCAGGAAATAAATGACGGATTTATTGGCAATTAACAACGAAAGACAACAAAGCAGCTATGGAATAGTTGAAAAAATAAAAATCGCATTGAATAGTTCTCAGGTATTAACTCTATCCCTGGAAAATTTCCAAATAGAAAAGACTTCACCCTTAAAGATGAAGCCTTTTACTTTTTTGTCTCAGAAACCAGTTCAGAATTCAAAGAGCAAAATTTCCCAAATTCCCAGATGATAAAAAATATTATCCTATTGGAAAACCTGCACAGTTGAACTTTTGCCCTATCCATTAGAACGGTGCACTTTAATGCCCAAGACTTCTAACACCTTAGTTCTTTTCCACCACTGCAAAAACCGTCTGTACATCCACTGGAAGTGCAGCTACTACAGCATATTTTGTTCCACTTTGGGTGTAATCAAACTCCTGATATCCACTTTCTACCAACGGTAGAATATTTTCCACTTTTTCATAGCTAAACAATGGCTCACCATCCTCATGGAACGAACTAGGAAGCTCTGTAATAGCTACATCATCCAAATTAAATGCTGGGTAAGCTCTTAATGACCAAATTGCAAGTTGAATTTCACGCCACGTGAGATCTTCATCATTTGCTAGTAATTCATCTTGAATATTCAGCAGATAATTAACTGGCAACCATTGCTCCACCAAATCCGTTGAAAAAAGTTCAACGTTATTATATACCCCACCATTACTGTTTAATGGTTTAAAAACATCAATACACCAACCATTCCACTCACCGTTGCTGATGATAGAATTAGATTGAATATTTTCGAATTTAAGATCAAAATAGGCTTTATCAGCATTCCTATTTACTGTAAGAGACACATTTTCTCCGCTTTCAACGGGTACAACAGCTTCAATGGGTTCCAGGGATTCATCGATCTCTGCTGTATTGCCAGTCGTTACTTTATTACAGGAGATAGTCCCAATAGTAAAAATTAACAAGAGAGTAAGGTATAGTTTTGATGATATGTTCATATTTGGTGTACCCCGATAATTTAGATGACAAATATTTTTGGCTTTATTGGCCGCGACCTTTAATTCAATATACTTCAAATGAGTCAATTTACTTTATTAAAAATTACTAACTTTTTACTAATAAACGTTGTCCTTCTGTAACACTTGAATTAACTCCATTTGATCATCAATCAGCGAACAAACGATATAAAAGAAAATGAATTAAAGTTGCGCAGGGCGGTTAGCATTTAAGACCTAAGAGTTTTTCTTGAACAACCTAAATCATTAGAGATTTTTAAAAATGAATTGAGTTTTAATTCAAAAGTTCCGATCAAAAATTAAATTTAAACGATATCAAAAAACGAAATTCTCCTATGCCCAACAGCTAACTATGTCTTTGAAGAAAGACCGGTCTTTACCGGAGTATTTTTTGAAAGCTTATCTTGTGTTTTAATGGACTTGTGAAAGTAAGTTTGATCACGAATTTACCTTTAATATTCAGTATGGATAAATTCGGTGTTTGTTTCTCTTCCTAATCGTTTCCTTACCTCTCACAAGCTTATTTTTCCACTATAATACGCTACTCATATTTAGAACTGATGTGGCTGAAATCAAAGACATAAATA
>CAYNKF010000022.1:0-14215 GCA_964397705.1 uncultured Balneolaceae bacterium
AGCGTGGAGAAGGTACCTACGATCGCTCTATCGAAGCATTAAAAAAACTCAATAAAGTCGGTTACGGGAAAGAGGATTCCGGACTGGAGCTAAACTTGGTTTATAATCCTACCGGTGCTTTCTTGCCAGGCAGTCAAGAATCCCTTGAGAAAGAATTCAAGCGACAGCTCGACCGCAAACACGACATCGTTTTCAATAATTTGTTTACTATTACCAATCTGCCTATTAGCCGGTACCTAAACTTCTTGCTGGAATCCGACAATCTCGATGAATATATGGATCGACTGATTACCTCTTTTAATCCCGCTGCCGCCAAAGGTGTAATGTGTCGCGATACTATTTCGGTGGGTTGGGACGGTACCCTCTACGATTGCGATTTTAACCAGATGCTGGAAATGCCTGTGGAAGACGAGGCACCCCAACACATTAGTGATTGGAATGAAGCAAGGCTTAATGACCGGGATATTAAGATTAACCAACACTGCTTTGGCTGTACAGCCGGTGCGGGCAGCAGTTGTGGAGGCGCTACAACTTAACCAACAATTTTATTATGGATACACAGAAAAATAACTCAAGCGCCAGCAAGAGTTTACTTATTGTGTTTGCAAAGAATCCTGAGGAGGGAAAGGTGAAAACCAGACTTGCCAAAACTGTTGGTAATAACAAAGCGCTGCAGGTATATAAAAAACTTTTAAGAATTACTAAATCAATTACCGATCAACTCAATATTTCCAAGCAGATTTGGTACTCACGTTTTATTGATGACGATGATATTTGGTCGGATGGCAGTTACGAGAAACATCTCCAAAAGGGAACCAACCTCGGCCTTCGGATGCAAAATACATTCAACAAAGCGTTTACTGATGGATACCAAAAAGTGGTAGTTATCGGGAGCGACTGCTGTAGCCTTACTCCGGAAATGATTAAAGACAGTTTTCAGGCTCTGGAAAAAAATCAGGCTGTTATTGGTCCCGCCAGTGACGGAGGCTACTATCTGTTGGGGATGTCAGGCCTTTACCCCTCTGTTTTTGAAAACAAAGCCTGGAGTACCTCTTCAGTTTTTGAAGAAACTGTTAGTGAATTTGAAGAGATGAATCTTTCGTACAAACAACTGCCCGTTCTCAATGATATCGATACCGCGGAAGACCTCAAAAATTCAAACTTGATCACTGATTGATACTATGAATATCAGCGTGATTATCCCCGCTTTTAACGAGGCCGATTCTATATCCCAAACTATAAAAAAGGTTCATCAACACAGTAAACAGCACATTCTAGAAATTATTGTTGTTGACGGGGGAAGTACTGATCAAACGATCCAAAAAGCCAAAATTGCAGGGACAAAAGTATTAAAAAGCCCAAAGAAAGGTCGAGCAACGCAAATGAACTTCGGTGCAAAACAAGCTAGGGGAGAAATCCTCTTTTTTTTACATGCTGATACCCATCCGCCCAATCATTTTGATAATTCAATAAAAAAAGCTGTGATTCAAGGTCACCAAGCTGGGTGTTTTCAGCTAAATTTTGACGATGATCATTTTATGCTAAGATGTTACAGCTGGTTCACTCGCTTCGATATTGATCTTTTTCGCTTTGGAGATCAAAGTCTATTTATAAAAAAAGATGCCTTCCACGAGTTACAAGGTTTCAGGGAAAATCATATCGTAATGGAAGACCAAGAATTCGTCCGGCGTATTAAGCAGAAGTTTCCTTTTATAGTACTTGATGAGCATGTAATTACTTCAGCTCAAAAATACCTGGATAACGGCATAGTTAAACTCCAGTTAGTCTTCACCTTTATTCTTCTGCTTTATTATATCGGCATTGATCAGGAAAAGCTTGTGGCAATTTATAAACGATTTATTGATTAGTCTATCCAAACCACATGAATGATTGATTTTGAATCGTATGGAGAAGCTTAAAACGATTTAATCAGTATCCCGTAACAAAAAACAGTAATATTAGTACAACTGTGCTGTTGCTCACAACCCAAAAATAGATCGATGTCCCGAAGCCAAAAATTCTTATCAGCTCTTATACTTCTGCTTTTTATTTGTTCTTCACTGCAGGCCCAAAAGACAATAAGCGGCACAGTTATCGATGCCAAAACAAAAGAAACACTACCCGCTGCCAACATCTTAATTAAGGACACCTATCGCGGTACCATCACCAACGGCAATGGCAACTTTTCGTTGACGATCCCAGATTCGCTGCTACCGGCAACGCTTTTAATTCGTTATATCGGATATGAAACCAAGCAACTGACCGTTACCCAAAACTCATCAGCAAAACATAATATCTCCCTGAATCCATCTGTCACCGAAATGCAGGAGATTGTAGTTACCGACGAAGATCCGGGTATGCGTATTATGCGTGAAGTTATAAAACGCAAGCAACAGTGGCGCAAACAGCTCAAAACCTATCGTGCCGAAGCCTATACCCGGCAAACACTATCAAACGACACAGCCATTGTTTCTATTACAGAATCTGTTTCGGAAGTTTTCTGGGATAAACAGCGGGGACACCGAGAGGTGCAAAAATCCAAGCGCCAGACTGCAAACATTGAGGCTGCAAGCAACTTTGCAGGGGTAAGTTATCTGCCTAACTTTTATGACGATAACATCGAAATTGCTGAGTTTAAAATGGTAGGCATTACTCATCCCGATGCATTGGACTATTACGATTTTAAATTGGTAGATCAGACGTCCATCGATAATCAAAACGTCTATGAAATTGAAGTAACACCCGACCGAAAGCTTCAGCCTCTATTCGAAGGAACAGCCTATGTGCTTGCGGATGAATACGCACTTATTGAAATAAATCTAACTCCAAATGATGTAGTCACATTCCCTCCTCCAATAAAGTCGTTTAATACAGCGTACAAACAACAGTTCAACAATTTTGGTCAGGATTTTTGGTTGCCGGTGGATGTGCGTATTGGTGGGGATGTCAAAATAAAAATGGTGGGCCTTGATTTCCCCATGATCAAATTCAAGCAACTTTCCCGCATCACCAATTACAGGGTCAACACTTCACTTCCCGACACTCTATACCAAAAAGAAGACCGATTCAGTGTTGACAGCACCACCGTTCAATCCGATTCATTAATTGCCCGACAGGTCAATACCGTTCCGTTATCAACTGAAGAAGAGCTAGCTTATGCTACCCTTGATAGCACTGCTACACTCGAAAAAGCGTTCAAACCCAGTGGTTTTTTAGCAAAATTAATAGACGATGATGAGGAAAGTAACAAATCTGACTCTGGATTTATGAGCTTTTTAGATGAAGTACCCGGCAATATTACACCAGATGGAAGATACAATCGGGTGGACCAAGCTTTTTTAGGATTACGCTACAATATTAATGCCACTGATTGGCTCAAAATCCGTGGGCAGGGCGGATACAGTACCGGCTATCACCAATGGAATTACGGGGGCGGCCTTACCGTTGAATGGCTTCAGCGAAAATGGGGATCGGCAGCAATTGGAGGGGATTATCTCGCAAGTACCGAAACCCAATACCACTCCCACATCTATAATCCATATTACACAACACTTCCAAACTTATTCGGACACCAAGGCTATTTTGATTACTATCGATCAGAGGGGTATCGACTTTTTTCCAATTGGGACTTTCCTCATAACCTCTCTCTCAAAATGGAATATAATCACGAAAACCATACATCACTGCCAACAACTACCGCTTATGATATTTTAGGCAAATCCAACTTTCTGGCCAATCCCGCAATCCCTGAAGGGACCCTTAGCTCTTTTAATGTTTCCACCGGGTATAATATAGATGAAGGCTATAATTTTGGAGTAACGGCACAGAAAAAAGTGCGATTTACAATTGAGCATTCTTCGGATGTACTTGGCAGTGACTATGAATTTACTCGCTATGCAGGATTCGTATCGTGGTCTTTCCCCACATTCTATCAGCGACGCTTTTTATCCAACACGCTCGATTTCAACATCAAGGGTGGGACCTATAGTGGAGATCTTCCACCACAAAAATGGGGCATTATAGATGGTACTATTGGCTCTACCGCTCCATACGGGGTAATGAAAACAATCCGAAATCGCCCCTATCATGGGCAACAGTACCTGGCCATAAATGCCGAACACAACTTCCGAACCATCCCCTTTGAACTGTTGGGATTACGACCGTTGGTTAATAATAACATTGGCTTCATCGTCTTTGCCGGAGCAGCTAAAACGTGGCTGAATAATGATAATTTTTTATCTCAACCGGGATACCAGCCAAGACAAACTAATGGCACTCACTGGGAGATTGGAGCATCACTCAATGGGATATTAGGATTAATTCGCCTAGACCTGGCTACTCGCATAGACCAGCCCGCCATCCTCGTTAACATCAGCCTAGCGCGCCTATTTTAGATGCTTCAATAAATTGGAATGGAATTCCACCTTTTCTCATTTTTTCATATACTTAGACTGATTTTAAATAGTGAATTTATCATTCCAAGTAATGGTTCAAACAACTAGCTCAAAAAAAATCCTATACACTGCTTTAAACCTTATTCTTTGCGCCTTTTTAATAATTCAATGCACAACCGAACAGCCTGAAAATAATGGGTCAGCATCCCAGCAAGAGCTTAAAAAAGCAAAGGAAAATACCCCAGAACTGGCAGTTGCAATGGGACAATTGCAAACTTATTACCATAAATTTGCTTTAGCAGTTGAAGCAAAGAATTATGAATTAGCTAATTTTTATTTACATGAAGTCGAAGCAGCTGCTGGTGGTATTAAAGAAAACATTCCCTCTTACGAAGGTTATGACATCAGAAAATTCATGCAGATAATGTTTGATTCTGATGTGGAGCCATTAGAAACTGCATTAGCTAACAAGAACTGGGACGAGGTTAGGCAAAAAACGATAGACCTTACCGAATCATGTAACTCGTGTCATAATGCAACGGCTCACGGATTTGTAAAAATCACTCCCGGCTTTGATAATAATCCCTTCAATCAGGATTTTTCAATTTCAGAATAATGCTTAAGAGGCAGGAAGGTATTAAATAGGAACTATCTCATCATTTCGGAAGAAAGGCTCTCCTATCTTTTTAGCTTATTCTTTCCACGTGATAATAATCCAATAGCAACGGCAAAAAGTGCTGATCCCAATATAGACCAGATAATTGGAAAAGTTTCTCCGCCCACCTCAATAGGCAAAATATAGGTAAGTCCCATTTCAGCGGCCAGCCACTTTCCAATTAATGCACCAATAAATCCCACTACCGTAGTAATCAAACATCCACCCAGTGAATATCCCGCAATACTTTGACCAATAGCTCCACAGATAGCGGCAATAATGAGAAGTAATAGAAAGCTCATATAATCAATTTTAATTAATTAGATTCATCCAAAATCACTGCAGATTCAAGCGGTTTGATAACCACGGCATCATTAGGTTCGAAAAGCACACGGTTATCAGTATGCACCAAGTATTTCTGCTCCCCTAGCTGCACATGATAGGTAATATCGTGGCCTTTAAATTCACGTCCCAATACCGTACCTACATTTTCCGGCTTTTGATTGGTTGGCTTCTCTAACGTCAAATGCTCAGGACGAATTGAACACAGCACATGCCCACAGGCATTACAATTCAAATTCATGGGACCCAGCTTAGTGGCCACTTGCGATCCACCGTCCGCATCAGCATGGAATAGATTTGTTCTACCGAGGAACTGTGCTACAAACTTCGTTTTGGGATTATAATAGACCTCTTCGGGCGTACCAATCTGCTCAATTTTACCATCATTCATTACTGCAATACGATCAGCAAATGAAAGAGCCTCCTCCTGATCGTGGGTAACAAGCAAGGCACTCATGCCTGCCTTTTTAAGTACTTCACGCACTTCTTTACGCATAGAATCGCGCAACATTGCATCCAGGTTAGAGAATGGCTCATCCAGCAGTACCAGCTTGGGCTTGGGGGCTATCGCCCGAGCAAGCGCTACACGCTGTTGCTGCCCACCCGAAAGTTCACTGGGATTACGATCTTTATAATCACCCATTCCTGTTCGGCACAACACTTCCTCGGCATACACGAGCCGTTTGTGTTTAGGGATATCGGTGAGACCAAACGCTACATTTTCAAGTACCGAAAGATGAGGA
Source organism: uncultured Balneolaceae bacterium (assembly GCA_964397705.1). Lineage (GTDB taxonomy): Bacteria > Bacteroidota > Rhodothermia > Balneolales > Balneolaceae > Fodinibius. The sequence continues at coordinate 6,135 of CAYNKF010000022.1, forward strand.
AACAGGGCATAGTCTTGAAATACAAAGCCAATACCTCGATCTTGTGGCGCTACATGAGTCTTGGGAGATTCCAATAACTTTCCATCCAGATGAACTTCCCCTTCATCAGCGTGCTCAAATCCAGAAATAAGCCGCAGGCAGGTTGTTTTACCGCAACCGCTTGGCCCCAGCAGGGCAAATATTTCGTGTTCCTTGACTTCAAAATCCAGCCTATCTACAACCGGCCCGTTTTCATCAAAGGATTTCGTTAAATTTTTTACGGTAAGTAAATCACTCATTACTTCTTCAACTCCTTAGAGAATAAAAACCCCACAAACAGGGATGAAAATAACAAAATTAACAGTGCAAAGGGAGCCGCTTCGGCAAACATCGCTTCTCCTGTATACGACCACACGTTTAGCGCCAAAGTATCAAAGCCTATTGGCGATAATAAGAACGTTATTGATAACTCTTTCATTGCAGATAAAAAAACCAAAGATGCCGACGCAATAATTCCACCCCGCAACAATGGCAAAGTCACTTTTAAAAAGGATTCTAAAGATGAATACCCCAATGATTGCGCCGCCTCCTCAAGATCTTCGGGTGCTTGATATAGTGCACTACGTACCGGGCCGATACCTTCTGCTAAAAAGTGCAGTGAATACGCGATCACCAGTAATAATAGTGACTGGTATAGTACCGTAGAAACCTGTAGAGAGAAAAACACAAAAGCCAGAGCAAAAGCCAGCGGTGGCGTTGCATATCCCAAGTAAGCTACGCGCTCAATGGGATTGCTTAATTTCGTTTTATATCGAACACCTATATACGCCAATGGCAAAGCCATCAAGGTTGTAAGTACCGCTGCAGGGGCCGAGGCCTGAACTGAGTTCAAAAAAGCTTCGTATAAATTACCGGCTACAGCAGCAAAAGCTGTTTGGTTGAGCCAAAAAACAATAGACGAAACCGGTAAAACAATAGCCACTAAAAATAATATACCCACAAAGGTATAAGCGGGAATGGCCCACGGTCCCAGTTCTAAATAGTTTTTAGCTTTGGAAACGCCGCGTCCCAACCGGTGAAAAATTGCCTTTTTAAGCATTTTATATTCTAATACCAATGCTCCGGTCGTTAACGCCAAAAGCATAAGCGCCAGCCAAGCCGCATAAATACGATCATATGCAGCAATATACTGCAAATACAAAGCATAACTAAAGGTCTCAAATCGCATCAGCGAGACCGTCCCGAAGTCACCAATTACGTGCAAACTTACCAACAGTGATCCAGCAAGCAGCGCCGGTCTAAGTTGTGGTAATATTACTTTAAAGAATGTTGATTTAGCATCGTGTCCCAGCGACCGTGATACTTCCTCAATGGAACGATCCATCCCTGTTAGTGCTGTACGAAGATTCAAATACAAGTAGGGAAAGGTGCAAAGCGTTAATACAATAAGTGACCCAGAAAACCCATTAATTCGTGGAACTGTCCATCCAAACCAAGCCTGGAAGGTTCCGTTATACCCACCTAGTCCCAATAATGCATAGGCCATTACATAACCGGGAATTGCAAGAGGTAGTACTCCCAGCACGGTAATGAATCTACGGGCCTTAACTTTAACCCTTACAGAAAGGTAGGCCAACGGCAAAGCAATCAGTATATCTAACAGTAAAACCCCAACTGTTAATAACAAGGTATTGCCAAGCAGATACAGGTTGCGCATCCGAAAAACAACATTGTTAAGCATCTCCGGCGACGCATCAAAAGCCCTGATCAACAAATAAACGAGGGGCAATAAAACACCTGCTGCAATAACCCCTGCAATAAGCAATAGATACCACGGGGGCGACTTACTATTTGTTTTTGTACCTATAATAGCGCTTATCCTTCTCTGAGAAGTGAAAAATTTAGATCAAATCTAAATAGAAACATCCTTGATAGCAACCGTTAACCATAAATTATTACACTATTTTAAATTCCTTTATAACCCACAAAAAACTTAAAATGATCTTTTTATTTAATTAGTTTTGTACCAATCCTTTTTTTAAGTAAAATTAAGATTGAAAAGTTAAATCAATTCATCCCAATACATTAACAACAAAAGGCTTATGAAACGAGTAGTTATTTTCCTCATAACTTCGGCAATGGCAATAAGTATGTTACAGGCCTGCGGACCAAGTGAAGAAGAAATACAGCAAAGAGAACAAGCCCGCCAGGATTCTTTAGAACGAGTCAAGCAACAGCGTCTTGAGCAACAACGGCAAGATAGTATTGAGCAGGCTCGTCAAGATAGTATTGAAGCTGCCAAAAGAGAACGACAACGCAATCGAGTTGAGTATGACAGTAACGGAGCATTTGCTGTTCAGGTTGAGGCATGGCGATCAAAAGAAAAAGCTGAAGCCCAAATTCAAAAATGGGTCGATCGAGGCTACGAAAATGCATATGTCGTTAAGATGGGCAACGAAGAAACCGGTGATATCTGGTTTCGCGTACGTTTGGGACGAGTTGCCACTAAAGATATGGCCGAAAAGCTCCAGGATAAGCTAATGCGCAACCACAGCGAAAAATCATGGATTTCGATGGCTATGGATGAGCAGGAACCTAATACTACAGAAGCAGATACCATGAAAACCGAAGAGTAACGAACACACTTTATTAATAAAGAAAAGCACCGTAGTTAAACTTACGGTGCTTTTCTTATTTTACAGTATGGATCAAACCATTAACAAAGTTGCTGCAGTAATGGAGAATAATTTATCTGGAATTCCTACAGATCTCCACAAATTGGATAATTATCTAGAGAACCAAGAATCCAAGTTTGATTTAAAGGAAGGCACAAAAGCACAAATAGTGTGGAATTCACCCGAACCAAAACAAACGGAATACGCTATTGTATATCTTCATGGATTTCGTGCCTCCCACCCCGAAGGAGATCCTGTACATAAAACTGTTGCCAAAACATTTGGATGCAATCTGTTTTTAAGCCGTATGGAAGAACACGGTGTCAAAAGTGAGTATCCCCTGCTAGAACTTACCGAGGAAAAAATGCTTCAATCTGCGCGTTTTGCTTTAGAAATAGGCAGGCGTATCGGGAAAAAAATTATTTTAATGGGAACGTCAACCGGAGGTTCTCTTGCTCTTTATCTGGCATCAAAGCCAAAATATCAAAACGATATCAAAGCACTGATTTTATATTCTCCTTTAGTTGATTTCTACGGAATTAGTGCAAAACTATTGACAAACAAATTAAGCCGAAAAACTTTAGCCGTTATTCCCGGGAGAAGATATCTGATCACACAAAAAAATTCGACCTTCGCTGAGGACAAGATTTGGAATAAGCGCTATGCCCTTGCGGGCGCCCTGGAGCTTGGAGCCTTTGTTGAAAACAAGATGACCACTTCTCTTTTTAAAAAAGTGTCTCACCCTACTTTTGTTGGTTATTACTATAAAAACAAAACCGACCAAGACACTGTCGTTTCTGTCTCTGCCATTAAAAAAATGATCCGAAACCTGGGAACTCGCACAGAATCACTTCATATTACGAACTTTCCAGAGGCTCAAAACCACGTAATCTGTAGCTCGCTGGTCTCAAAATCTGTTGATCGTGTTATCGGTAACACCTCTAAATTTCTGAAAGATATTGGCTCCCATAAAGCTACCAAAATTTAGGTCTCTGTATAAAGCAAAGCAGATATCAGCAATATTATTTAGCCGGAAAATTTGTAGAAAACATTGAAATTACTGTATATTGAAATGCGCTCAAGTAGCGTCTCTCTTGATGAATAGTCAGGGCCTCACGACTGATACTCGTGAGGCCTTATTTTTTGAATCATTTTTCTCTTCTATCCGTAAGCCATACGCAATATAAATGTAATGTTGGATATCGGCTTACACCTCTCCAAATAAATTTAGGCATTTACTCATTTTTGCGTACCATGTTCGTAAAATTTTTTATGTTTAGTCGTTCTTTCCATTAGGGAATAGTTTTCTAACAACAAATCCGCAGTAATGAAAAATTTTAAAATTGATCACAGAGAAGTTCAGTCCTATGATGTTTTGGAGCTTTGCGGTGAGCTGGATGCTCATACAGCCTCTCAGTTAGAGGATTCTCTTAAGAAGCTAATTGATCAGGATAAACACCAAATAATTGTTAATTGTAAGCAGTTGGATTACATCGCAAGTGCTGGTCTGGGAGTCTTTATGGCATACATCGAGGATGTTCGTTCGCTGGGGGGCGATATTAAGCTTACGAATATGAATTCTAAGGTTTACAACGTGTTTGACCTCTTAGGATTCCCCTCGCTCTACGATATCTTAGAGGACGAAGCCGACGCTATCAAAAAGTTTGAAAACGACGAAGCTGAATCATAATTACCTTGGCAAAATCTTCTACATATAGTATTTCTGTACAGGCTTCTACCAAGCACTTGGCTGAGGTACGGAATTTCGTTACTAAACACGCCAAGGAGTTTGGTTTTACCAAACAAGACGTTGCCGATATTACACTTGCTGTCGATGAAGCCTATACCAACATTATTAAACACGCCTATAAGCACGATGATAAAAAGACAGTAGATATTGAGCTTGGATACAACAGAAATATGTTCTGGGTTTCATTACTGGATACCGGTGATGCCTTTGATCCCAATAAATATTCAAAACCCGACGTGCGACAGAAAATAAAGCAGAAAAAGCGAGGCGGTGTCGGCGTTTATCTTATTAGAAAACTTATGGATGATGTGGAATATCACACGGAAGGTTCGGTAAACGAAATCAGGATGACAAAAACCAAATAAGACCTTGAGCAGCTCTTCTAAAAAACAAGATGCAGGGCATTCCAGATTTGAACTAAAAACCCTGCTTGAGACTTCACGAATGCTTATTGAGTCTCAAGACATGGATTTTGTACTTAATAATCTTTTGCTCATCACCATGGGTAAACTGATGGTAAGCAAAGGTATGATTCTATTATACCAACCAGGATCCGACAAGTACATCATTTCCAAATCGAAGGGTAGAAATTGCCCAGAAGAAGGCCAAACTATTTCTTTTGAATGGGATGCAGATATAGACGAGCAATCAGTAATACAGTGTGGCGTAGATGATTTTGAGATGCCCGATCTCATTGAAGGCGATCAACACTGTACATTTTTCAACTTACAAACCAGCAACGACCATATTGGATTTTTATGCCTTGGCTCGAAGGGCAATAAGCAGCCGCTTAATCAGCACGAGGTGGAGTTTGTGGAAAGCCTCTCCATCATATCTTCGGTGGCAATAGCCAACTCCAGAATGTTTACCGAACTGCGACGCATCAACCGGATGCTGGATCGAAAAGTATATGAACTCAATACTCTGTTTGATCTCAGCAAGGACTTTAACATTCTAGTTGATCGTGATGAGATTATCAGGATTTTCAAGTTTGCCATGCTGGGACAGATGCTCATCAGAAAGTTCTTTTTTGTGCTTGAACATGAAGATGAGCGAAAGATGATGGCCACCAGCGGCATTAACGGAAAGTTGGCTGATGAAGATATGGAGAAGTTATTCTCCCTGGAGGATGACCTTACGGAAGTAGATAGTGACTTGGAGAATGAAGTTCCATTTCTTGCAGAAAATGAAATCAAAGCAGTTATAGGACTCCAATTTCAGAGCGAACGCGTTGCCTTGGTTGGCGTAGGAGCACGAGCTAACGAAGAAGAATACAGCAGCTCCGACTATAACTTTCTGCAGTCGCTCGGAAATCTTGCAGTACTTTCCGTCCAAAAAACGTACCTGCTTGAGGAGCGCATTGAAAAAGAACGAATGGAGGAAGAACTCAATATAGCTAAAGGGATCCAAAAAGGACTACTTCCCGATCCGATTCCACAGAGTGATGAACTCGATATTGCTGCAAGTAATATCTCTTCTTATCAGGTGGGAGGAGATTATTTTGATATTTTAGAAGCCCCAGATGACAGACTCCTTTTTGCTATCGGTGATGTTACCGGTAAAGGTATGCCGGCCGCACTTCTAATGGCCAACCTACAGGCGATGTTGCATGTTTTGCTTCCCGTTGATATATCACTGGGGGAAGCTACCGGACAAATCAATGAAATTATCTATGAAAATACACCCAGTGATAAATTCATCACATTCTTTTGGGGCATTTTCAATCCTCGTAATTACGAGTTTCAATTTGTTAATGCCGGCCACAATCCACCGGTTTTACTTAGAGAAGAGAAGGACGAATTTGAAGAACTTTCAGAAGGGGGGCTAATTTTAGGAGCCATGTCAACTATGACGCCCTATGAAGAACAAACGGTCACTCTTTCCCAAGGCGATCTGTTGGTTTTTTATACGGATGGGGTGACAGAAGCCAAAAACAAAAGTGAAACTGAAGAGTATGGAGAGGAGCGATTATTCGAATGTATCAAGAGAAATCGTGACTTGTCTTCCAGTAAAATTCAGGACGCTATAATTAAAGACGTCAAAAGCTACTCAAAAGATATTCAGTATGACGATGTTACCATCATTGTTATCAAGGTTAATTAAATAACCCCATTACCCCAAGTCCGACATCTTCCTTATTGCCTTCGGACATAGTTAAAATACTTTCGTAGGTATTATATCTGTTTTTAATTTCTTTGACATAGCGCACCGTTTCTATCCCTCTTGTAAATCCGTAGCGAGCATCTTTGTAATACTTTCTGTGCATTAATTTAAGCAGGGCATCCTCAACGTTTTCCCATTCGTTGGGATTTTTGTTCTGATCAATCGCTAACCGGCGGGCATCCGCAATATGGCCGGGCCCGGCATTATAGGTAGCAAGAGCGAAAGACCATTTATTAGTACTGTCCATATATGAATAATGATCGAGATGCTCTTTAATAATACGTACGCCCTCCCTGACGTTCGTCTCGATGTCATAAAGTTCTTTTTCATTTGAAACCTCTGAAAATCGTGGCATAACCTGCATTAGTCCAACAGCACCGGCCCAACTTTTAGAGTTGGGATTAAACTTTGTTTCCTGCGCCGCAATAGAAGCCACTAGTAACCAGTCGACACCCGCAGAATCAGCAACCTCCTTAATTAAATCATCATAGGGAGAGATAATGCCAGATCTCCTGCTAGACATTTCTGGGTTATAGTACTCTGCAATTTGCTGTCCTGATTCGAAATATCGTTTCCTCAAAACATTTAAAAATGTCGACCGCTTCGGTTCTTCTCCTACTTTACCAAACCGAAAATGTTTATACAAAAAGCGATTTAACTCTGTTTCAAGGTCAGTTGCATTTTCACGTATTGCCCATGCGATGGTATCATTCTCAGCGATAGTTGGTCCCTTCACCAATCCCTGCATATACTTGTTAGAAGCACTAAAAATGTTGTCATCTGCAACCGTTGCCGGATACCTGTTATTCGATATTTCAAATAAAAGTGACTCGGTATCTTTAGTATTCGATACCTGGTTCATTACTAGGTTAATTCCCTGATCTTTTAAATTTTGCAATCGATAGTAGTACGAACTGTTCCGGCGTACGGTAATAGGAATTTCTTGCGCTGCCACATCTTCTATCGTTCGCGGAGGGTCCTCTACTTCATCTGAAAAAACCAGGACTTGGTCAACTAGGTTATAGGGGCGCGTAAACCTGACGTACTTTTTTCGCTCTTGAGTAGTTGTATAATTTGCAGCTATTAAATCTCCTCTCCCACTATTAAGTAAATCATAGGGATTTTCGTTAGGCCCAACTACAATGACTTCTAAAGCAAGGTCGTGCTCCTGAGCAAACTTGCGTACAAGTTCATATTCAAAACCCCATTCAATACCCTGATGCAGAAAATAGGTGTTGGAGCTATATCGGGTTATCATTTTGATCGTCCCATCCTGCTTTATATCAGGATAATCACGATCAATAGGTTCGGTTACTGTTACATTTAATCCCTCTGGCTTGGGTTCATCAACAAATGAATCTATGTCGCCGGTATTTATACACCCTGTACTTATAAACAGTACAGATAAGGCCCCCACAACGGTATTACGTATTCTTGACTGAACTAATTTCTTATTTTGCATAATACATCAGTTGGTTAACGCCAGATGAATCTTATATGCAAATATTTTGCCA
>CAYNKF010000023.1:0-13793 GCA_964397705.1 uncultured Balneolaceae bacterium
CAAAGTTATGGCTTTCCCGCTAAAATTGTAATTGTTATAGAATCCGGTTGATACAATTCGAACGACTGATTGTTGAGCATCTTTTAATTGCGGGCTAATGTCTTTATGGGGGAATGCCGAAGTGTAGTAGTCAGAATATTCTTTTTGAGGCTGTTGGGCAGAGGATTCTGAAGAAACTGATTGCTGTGAACTACTGCAGAAAGTAAGTATTAAAGCAATGGTGAATAACGATAATATTACCAATCCATTTCTCATGGCATAGTTGTTTAGTTAATCATAATCAAAAACTGCAATAATATGACACAACACGTTCCTATTAAATAATACTATTTAAGTTTACAAAAACCTCTATTCAATTTGAAAACGGATTGGTATGACGGGTAGTATATATTTCAATAATTTTTTAATTACTCAATTTCAGAAGTATCAACAGAAGCAGCTTCCTGCTTTATTTGTTGTCGGATTTCATCATCCAGATGGATATAAAATGCTTGGTCGCCGTTGGTGGGTGAGGGCGGATTATCGATGGTATATGGGCGAATTTCGTTGTTCGGGGTTATTAAGAAAAGCGGGATATATTGCTCTCCAATTTGTTCCTCAAATTCAGCCGCGGGATTTTCCTCATCAAACGTCATTGAGTGTATTGATGTATCTTTTGAAAAGAAGCGCGATAAATTTTCAAAATTTAAGCGTTCATGAAACAAAATACGGCCACTCAGATGACTGGTTACATCCTTGTTTTCCATTTGGCCCTGAGTATTAGGGGCAAGCTGAAAAACATGGGACCGACCAAAAATCTCTCCAAAGCGAAGGGCGGCAAGTGAGTTTGTTTCATCGTTGGGAGTTAAGGAAATCATTCTTCCAACGCCATCAAGGTTTAATTCTTCCAGTGCAAATTCTGACAGTATATTACCGTGGTATGTTTCGAGTCCCTTAGATCTTGCGCGACTTATATTTTTCCAGTTTGAATCTGCAACTAACACTTTAAATCCTTCATCTTTAATTGCTTTCGCAATTTTAAGTGCCCAGCTGTGGGCACCGAGAATCAAAAGACCGTTTGGTACAGGTTTGGCAACACCTAATTTACGTGCTACCCAAGCAGCAGGCAGTCCATAAATAGCAACGGTCCCAATAATCACAAGAAAAACAATAGGTACAAGCTGGTCGGCATGTTCAAAACCATTTTGAGCTAAGTTTATCGCAAAAATTGAAGAAATTGATGCTGCTACAACACCACGCGGTGCCATCCAGCAAAGGAAAAGCTTTTCACGCCAGTTGATATCTGAAAAATATGTTGAAATATATACGCCAACCGGCCGAGCAATAAGGATGAGAATCGCAAGAAAGGCAGCAAGGCTCCAGCTTAAGTTTTGGATTAAACTGCTTAACTCTACCCGTGCTGCCAGAAGAATAAATAGGGAAGACAGAAGAAGCACCCGTAAGTTTTCTTTGAATTCTGTGATGTGGTGAATGCGTGCCGTTTTTTGATTAGCCAAAGCAATGCCCATGAGGGTAGTGGCCCAGAGCCCTGATTCATGCTGAAGCATATTAGAAATCGTGAAAACAGTGACGACCACCATCAGATTTACGGGGTTTTGAAGGTAATCGGGAAGCAGGTGACGCTTGAGTAAAAAATATATCAAGGCGGCACCACCCAAGCCTACCAGGGTGCCAAATAAAATTGTTTTCATGATACTCATCACGGCAACGCTGGTAGCAGCAGAAAAACTGGTACTTAGAATAACTTCAAAGACAAGAACAGCAAGCATAGCTCCAATCGGATCAATGACAATTCCTTCCCATTTTAAGATGGAGCCTACTTGTCCCGAGGGACGGACTTGGCGTAGTAGTGGGATGATTACAGTTGGTCCGGTAACTACAAGAATGGCACCAAGCAGTATGGAAAGCTCCCAGTCAAATGCAAATAGATAGTAAGCAGAAACGGCGGTAATCCCCCAAGTTAAAACGACTCCTATACTTACCAGGTTTCCAACGGTACTGCCAATATTTTTGAGTTCAGAAAAACGAAGACTCAAGCCTCCCTCGAACAGAATGATAGCAACAGATACCGAAATAAAGGGAGAAAGCAGATCACCCATTAAAAGATCGGGATCAAGGAGCCCAAAAACCGGACCGGCAAGAACTCCGCTAATCAGCAAAAGGAGTATAGCAGGTAATTTAAAGCGCCAGGCAACCCATTGTGCGCCAATACCGAACAGTAAAATGCTTGTTATGCCAACTAAGAGATGTTCACCCATGAATTGTGGGAAATAATTTTGTTATTATCACAAACCGTGAAAATCTATAAATGAGGCCTTAGAAACAAAATTAATCCAGTTTTTCTTTGTGAGACATAGCAGATACTAGTTTTATTCAAAAGAACATGAAAACATATGCTTTATATTACAATTTGATTAAAATTAGTTAAAATAATTCCAATAATTTTTGGTATGATACAATCCTTTTATTTTAGCATAAAATAGCATTATAAAACTATTATTGGTCATTGCTAGATGAACAGCCAAACAAAAAATAAACTTATTACAGAATTTGCGTGGCTGTTGGGAATTATTCTTATATCAGCCGCATTAGAGTATGCTATAATTACATTTTTTAATCTACATCCGATATTAAGCGTTAAGATACAGGGATTTATCGGGCTTGTTGTAATAGCATACATTATTCGTATGGTAGCACGGATAGGTGAACAGGGCATTGTTATTTTTGATGATGATGAACAGGATCAATCTGGCAAATAGGAATAACATTTCTCAGTAATTTATTTTTAACAAGCTTCTCTTCTATTCTAAATAGCTTTAAAAAACTATTATTACATTTTGGCAGAACTAAAAGACTCTAAAAAACTTAACAAAACGCTCGGCTCTTTCGATGTATTCGCAATAGCAACGGGAGCTATGTTTAGTTCCGGTTTGTTTTTATTACCGGGTTTGGCTGCAAGTGTTACGGGGCCATCAGTTTTCCTGGCTTATTTGGTGTCGGGTATACTGGTACTGCCCACGATGTTAAGTAAAGCGGAACTTGGGACCGCTTTTCCCCGGGCCGGTGGCACCTACTATATTATTGATCGCACTCTGGGCCCATTGATGGGTAGTATCGGTGGATTTGGTTCTTGGCTATCGCTGGTTTTCAAGAGTGCTTTTGCACTTATCGGAATGGGAGCTTATATCTCAATCTTTTTCGAAGTACCGATAACACCGGTTGCAATAACGCTCACCATTGCTTTTGGCGCACTCAATGTTTTTGGAGCAAAAGAAACGAGCAAGCTTCAAAATATTCTTGTGATTACGCTCCTGTCGGTTATGGCTTTTTATCTGGTACAAGGGTTTTCGCATCTTTTCTCACTGGATATACTGGATATTCATCGTGAGAAATTTACGCCCTTTTTTAAGGATGGTGTGCAAGGATTCTTTGCTACGGTGGGAATGGTATTTGTTTCTTATGCCGGACTGACAAAGGTTGTAAGTGTTGCGGAGGAGGTTGAAGATCCAGACAAAAACATACCGCGGGGAATGTTCCTCTCAATTATTACAGCTATTGTAGTATATGTTGCAGGTGTTTTTCTGATGACTTCTGTCTTGGAACCTGAAGCATTCTATAAAGATTTAACTCCTGTTGCTACTGCCGGAAATGTGTTTTTGACTTGGCTGCCGGGGGATACAGGTTTAATTTTAGTGGTTATTGCTGCTATCGCCGCATTTGCATCTACAGGTAATGCGGGTATTATGTCGGCCTCTCGTTTTCCATTGGCTATGGCACGTGATAAGCTGGTTCACTCCAAATTTTCGAAATTAGGTAAGTTTGATACTCCGGTTTATTCAATTGTTGCAACTACCGGCATGATGATATTTTTGCTATTGGTTTTTAATGTTAAAGAAGTGGCCAAACTGGCAAGTGCTTTTAAGTTGTTGCTGTTCGGGTTGCTCAATTTGGCTGTAATTGTGATGCGCGAAAGTCAAATTGAAGAATATGATCCCGGTTATAGATCACCGTTTTATCCCTGGGTGCAAATGCTCGGCATGTTAACTTCGGGTCTGTTGATTTTCGAGATGGGGCTTTTATCAATCCTCTTTACCGTTGCAATCACTATTTTGTCGGTAGCCTGGTATTACTATTATGCCTACGGGGAGATTGATCGGCAGGGCGCTATATTTCATGTGCACGAGCGATTAGGACAATATAAGGATCGTGGGCTTGAGCATGAAATGCGACATATTTTGCAAGAGAAAGGTTTGCGCGACGAAGACCCATACGAGCTGGTTGTGAGTAAGGCTACTATCTTGGATGTAACCGATAATCAGACATCCTACGAGGATATTGTGGAAAAAGCCTGTAATACATTGGCAACAAAAGTGAGTATGGATAAAGAAGAGTTGATCAAGGCATTCCACAAAGAAGATGATTTTGGAGCTCTTTCGATCGGTAAGGGAGCTGCGCTGAATCATACCAGAATACCGGGAGATACGGAACCGGAGTTATTTATTGTGCGGATAAAAGATGGGTTGGTTACACGAGATACTTGTTTTGAGGATGACACTGAAGACCACGAAAAACATACGTTCTATGCTCTGTTCTTTTTAGTTAGCTCAGAAAAGGATGCTACGCAGCATCTGCGGTTTTTAGCCCATATGGCAGAAATGATTGATCAGGAGAACTTCTTTGATCGTTGGGTTTCGGCAGAAGATGAAGCAGAGCTTAGAGAGGTATTGCTGCGAAATGAACGTTTTATAAATCTTTATATTCGTTCTGATGATGAAACTGCCAAGCTGATCGGGAAAAAAATACATGAGATTAATCTGCCGGGTGAAAGTTTGGTGGCCATATTGGAAAGAGGAGATAGTGTGAATATTCCTCATGGCAATACAGAAATTCGTGAGGGAGATAAATTGTCGATCATTGGTCAGGTACGCGATATTGAAGAGATCAAAGATCTCAAAGAAAAATAGATAGGGAAGAAATATTGGAATGATTATAGAGTAATCGGGCTTATCATCCTTGCATAATAAATAAGTCTTTTAAGAAAAAGACTTATTTTCTTAAACTCTGAATCAAAAATCTTATAAAACGCTTCAACTAAAAAAAGCATGCAGCACGAAAAACTGGAAAAGCAACTTGGGTTGTGGGATGTATATGCAATCGCAACAGGAGCCATGTTTAGTTCCGGATTTTTTCTATTACCGGGCATTGCTGCAGCAATAACAGGTCCATCGGTATTTATTGCGTATTTTGTTTCGGGGCTTCTTGTTTTGCCAACAATGTTTAGTGTGGCTGAGTTGGCAACGGCCATGCCTAAAGCAGGGGGTACCTATTATATTATCGACCGGAGTCTTGGTCCTGTTATGGGTACGGTTGGCGGTTATGGTTCTTGGTTGGCGCTGGTGTTAAAAAGTGCCTTTGCATTGATTGGGATGGGTGCATACATCTCAATCTTTATTGAATTGCCAATTTTACCGGTAGCTATAGTATTGACTCTTGTTTTTGGGATCTTAAATATCGTAGGTGCTAAAGAGACGACGGCTTTGCAGAAGGTATTGGTTGCCGCCCTGATTAGTATTATGACTTTTTATATTGCTCAGGGGCTATTCTCCATTTTTTCTGCTGACTTTTTTGAGGTTACACGCAATCAGTTTACTCCTCTTTTTATTGGTGGTACTACCGGATTTTGGGCTACTGTTGGAATGGTTTTCGTATCATATGCAGGGCTAACAAAAGTTGCGAGTGTTGCTGAGGAGGTTAGAAATCCGGATAAAAATATCCCATGGGGTATGTTCCTCTCTATTATGTCAGCTATATTCGTTTATGTTGCAGGTGTCTTTATTATGGTATCGGTGTTAGAACCCGGTGAATTTCGAGAAGATCTTACTCCTGTTGCCACAGCCGGAGAAGCTTTTATGAGCTGGTTGCCCGGTGATCTGGGATTAATACTTGTTGTGATTGCAGCGGTAGCTGCATTTGCTTCTACCGGAAATGCGGGAATTATGTCGGCATCAAGGTACCCGTTGGCCATGGCCCGCGATAAACTGATTGATAGTCGGTTTTCAAAAATTGGATCAATGGGTACTCCGGTGATAGCTATCATTGCTACAGTATTTTTAATGATTTTCTTTCTTGTGGCTTTTGATGTTGCCCAGGTTGCAAAGTTGGCCAGCGCGTTTCAATTGTTGTTATTTGGCCTGCTAAATTTAGCGGTGATTGTGATGCGCGAAAGTAAAATTGAGGAATATGATCCTGGGTTTAATTCACCGTTTTATCCCTGGGTACAGATTGTCGGAATGATTCTTTCTGCCGTTCTTATTTTAGAAATGGGGCTTCTCTCAATTCTCTTCACTTTGGTAGTAAGTATCTTTAGCATAGGATGGTTTTATTACTATGCATACGGTAAGATCGAACGCGAAGGAGCTATTTTTCATGTTACTGCTCGTCTCGGCAAACGAAAAGATCAGGGGTTGGAGCGAGAAATGCGTGGTATACTTCGGGAGAAGGGACTTCGTGAAGAAGATCCCTATGAGCATGTCGTGGCCAGTGCTGCTGTAATTGATGAGCCGAATAAAGAGCTGAGTTATCGAACGATTATAGAACAGGCCTCAGATATTCTGGCTGATCGTTTGGATACGGATCAGCAATTTCTTGTTGATAGTTTTTGCAAGGCTCAGGACATGGGAACCATACCGCTTGGCAATGGTACAGTAATCAATCATATTCGTGTTGATGAAGACTTCGAGCCCCAAATGGTATTAGTACGAATTCCGGAAAGTATTACCGTTTCTACCGAAGGCTTTGATATTCTTGATGAAGAAGAGACCGGAGAGGTTGAAAATCTATGCGCTATGATCTTTTTAGTGAGTTCTTCAGAACATTCGAGTCAGCATTTACGGCTGATCGCGCATCTTGCAGAAATGATTGATGCCAAACACTTTATCGAGCGATGGAAAAGTGCTGCCAACGAATCTGAGTTACGGGAAATCTTACTCAGAGATGAACGTTTTATCAATATTTCAATCAGTAAAAGTAATAAAACGCAGAAACTGATTGGTAAAAAAATCATGGAAATTGATCTGCCCGGTGAAAGTCTCATTACTATTCTCAAACGCAATGGGGATATCAAAATTCCTCACGGGCATACAGTTTTAGAGGAAGAGGATGAAATATCAATCATAGGGGAGATAGAAGATATCGAAGAGATTAAAGCATGGCGTAATTAGGAAGACGGTTAACAAATATAAATTATCTAAGATTGCGCAAAATGTTATATTCAACACGTAATTTTAAAAGTAAATAAATAGGAAAGTGACAGATAATAGCAACGGTTTAACACAGAAGATTAAGAGTTATTTTCAAAGAGACTCAGCGGCAGGTATGATGCTACTATATGCTACAATACTTGCCCTCATTGTAGCAAACAGTCCACTTTATGAGTGGTATCATCATTTATTAGAACTTCACATCACCTTAGGTGTTGGTGATATTATAATTGATAAATCAGTTCATCACTGGATTAATGATGGCTTAATGGCCATATTTTTTCTACTTGTTGGATTAGAAATTAAACGAGAATTGAAATATGGAGAGCTTTCAACTTTTCAGTCGGCTCTATTACCGGCAGTTGCAGCAATAGGAGGAGCCGCATTACCGGCATTAATATACTGGGGCTTTAACGCAGGTACAGGTTACATGGATGGCTGGGCCATTCCGATGGCTACGGACATTGCTTTTGTAATCGGTATTGTAGCACTGCTTGGTTCTCGTGTACCGGTTTGGGCAAAAGTATTTGTAACTGCTATTGCGGTAGTAGATGATCTTATTGCCGTGTTGGTAATTGCCTTTTTCTATACTGAATCGATCAGCATGGTTGCACTGGGAGTTGCTGCTGTTTGTTTGATTATATTGATGCTTCTTAACTATCGCGGAGTTCACAAAATTTCTCCCTACATGATCGTTGGCTTTATCATGTGGTGGGCCGTTCTTAAATCGGGGGTCCATGCAACAATTGCAGGCGTAGTGCTTGGTTTTGTGATGCCAGCCAGCCGAGGATGGAGCCTTGAGCGTTTGAAGGAATATGCCCAAGAAGGCTTTGATCTATTTAAACAGGCTGAAGACGATGATATGCCTGTTACTAAAGAGCAGGCACTCCATCATATGGAAGAAACGGTGGAGCATGCTGAATCGCCGTTACACCGACTGGAGCATAAACTCCATTTCTCGGTTTACTTCCTGATTATGCCGATCTTTGCTTTTGCCAACGCGGGCGTTGTCTTTGATCCTGAAGTGATGGGACATGCTTTTGTTTCTACCTTGACTTGGGGAATTGCAATTGGATTATTTGTGGGTAAGCAGATAGGTATATTAGGTTTTACCTGGATTCTTACCAAGCTAGGATTTACTGATTTGGCTGACAATAAGGAAACCTGGAAGGTGGTATATGGGGTTGCTCTACTTGCAGGAATTGGATTTACAATGTCACTATTTATTGCAAATCTGTCATTTGAGGCTGGATCGGAACTCCTTGAATTTGGGAAAGTAGGAATTTTGATCGGCTCTCTTGCCAGTGGCTTATTGGGTTATTACTTCTTGAGCCGACGTCCGGATTACGGAGCAGAAACACAACAACCCTACGATGTACCTGAGGGTAGCGAAACAACTTCTTAATTTCTCACATAGTTATCATTAACTGATAGAAAAAAAAGGCGGCCAGGGGGTCGCCTTTTTTTATTGAATTATCCTTCAAATAAAATATGGTAAGCCGACTTTTACGGATAGACTATTCAGTGATTTTAGGATTATCTATAGACCCTTGAAGCTGAATAGTAACACCGTTTTTTGACTTAGGGAGTGAGATGGATAGTAACTGCTCAATGTTATTTAAGACATTGGCAAATCTTTCTGAAAAGTCAGAGAGTGCAATATTCATATTGAGAAATTCAGAATGTTGAAGGGGTTGTTTAAGAATAATTTTTCCCTGGCCGGTAAGTAGGGCCAATTCCGATTTGAGACTTGATTCAATCTCTAAGGTATCATCAGTCTGAGAAATAGTTTTTGTACGTAGTTCTACAGACTGAAAGGGGATAGCATCAGCAGGATAGCCAAAGCCCTTAATAAAGAAGCTGTACTTGTTTTGGAATGGTTCGGAGGGCGTCCAAAACAGGGAATCCAAACGGATATAATGAGTACCCGCTTTCCAAAAATTTTCTTCCGTCCTTGAAATAGTGCCTGAATAATTCAGGTTTTGTGCTGTAACTTTTGAAAGTAATGTGCGGGGAACAGAGAAAATTATGTTGCTGCCTTGGATTTCTAGAGATTGATCTTTACCAAAAGCAGTTCCATTGACAGCACTTTGAACCCCATCAAGGGCATTGCCTTCATATGCAATAGTAAGTGAGTCTGATTTAATTTCCTGCAGTTCTACCTTGTTTGTATAGGAGGGAGATACAGCAATAATCATTGCTTTATCTAAATGATCTAGTCCGTATTCCGCTCCGCCAATATAAATATTGAGGAAATCAAGATATCCGAGATCGATTTTTAGTTTTTGGGCTCGTTCAATGTGATTGCCCAAAATTATGTTGAGGTTATTAAAAGTGATATCTGCTGAGAAGGGGTCGATATCTATCCCAGAATACTGAACCGATATAGTTTTCGTTCGTTCCGCTTGCTCTTGGATAGTCTTATCAATTTGCTTTTCGGCCTGTGAGGCCGCCCAAAAATGATAGCCAATAATAGCTAAAACAAGGGTCAAAATTCCTATGAGAAAATATTTTTTGTTCATCATAGGATGTCTTTTTAGTTAGTGAGCTTATTGAGGATCTCATTAAATGTATAAGAATCTTCCTCGCTGGCTTTCATGTTGCGAAGCGTAAATTTGCCCTCGGCCAGTTCATTGCCGCCAACAATAATTACATGTCGCGCATTTTCACGGTCGGCGTCTTTCATCTGCGCTTTAATCGAGCGGCCAATATAATCCATGGAGGCTGATAACCCGGCTTTGCGGAGTTTTGGAAGATGTTTGAGTCCCCAAGTTCGGGCTTCTTCTCCAAGGGTAACAATGTACACATCCAGCATTTCTTCTTCCACGAGATCAATGCCAAGCTCTTCACAAGCAATAAATAATCGTTCCATACCTGCTGCGAACCCCACTGCCGGAGTGTGTTGGCCGCCAATTTCCTCGATGAGTAGGTCATAGCGTCCGCCTCCTCCAAGTGCGTCCTGCGCACCTAAATCAGGGCTGATAAGTTCAAAAGCGGTACGTGTGTAATAATCGAGACCGCGTACCAAATAGGGATCCTCTTCAAAGGGAATTTCCAGTTCATTCAGTAATTCTTTGACGCGAGCATAATGATTCTCGGTTTCTTCCGTCAGAAAATCAGTAATTACAGGTGCATCATCTATAAATGGTTGATCCTCTTCTTCTTTGGAATCCAGAATACGCAGTGGATTTTTTTCAAAGCGTTCTTTGGAGATATCACTCATCTCTTCAAGATGTGGGCGAAAATAATCTTTAAGTGCCTCAGTGTAAGCTTTTCGACTTTCGGGATCACCAACAGAGTTAATCTTTAGGGAGGTATTACTTATGCCAACGCGATCATAAATTGACATCATCAGCGCGATAATATCCACGTCAGCCGCGGGATCATCGGCTCCAATAATTTCGGCACCGAACTGGTGGAACTGTCGCTGGCGACCTTTTTGTGGTTTTTCGGCACGAAACATAGGTCCAATATAATATAGATTTTGTGTGCCGCCGCGCTGCTCCAAGTGATGTTCAACGAAGGAGCGTGCCACGGGCGCGGTACACTCGGGGCGCAGTACATACTGATCATCACCGCGTTCAAAGGCGAACATTTCCTTTGAGACGATATCCGTAAGCTGACCAACACCGCGAGCGATAAGTTCGGTCTGTTCCATAATAGGCGTTCGGATCTCCTCAAAGTTAAATTTTTTGGCTTCTTCGTGTATGATGCGTTCCAGTGCTTGCCACTTTTCTACTTCGCCGGGCAGGATATCTACCATCCCCACATGCGTGCTAAAAGTCGGTTGCGCCATGAATGTAAATGAGTTCAGTTTTAAAAATAATTTGCTCCAAAGATAAGAGTCTGCCTGTAGAAATTCTCACTCAATTTCGTAAGGATAGTTCCAATATTTGCTCTTACTAATAGACGCGGATTTAAGCGGATATAAAACGGACTATCCAAGACATGTTAAAACATCGGAAATTGAGCAGGAAAATTATTAGAAGGTTTTATGAGGTTTATAATGAATTAGGGACTGGATTTCTTGAATGAATCTGAATTTAAAGTAGAAAAACAAGTTTCAATTTCGGTTTACTTTAAAGGCCAGGAGGTAGGTAAGTATGTGGCTGATCTTATTGTGGAAGGGTAAATATTAATAGAGCTAAAATCTGTGTGTTCATTATTGCCGCAACACGAAGCTCAAATTCTAAATTATTTGAAGGCGACTGATATCAATATTGGGTTACTAATGAATTTTAGAGATGAACCAGAGTTCAAACGTTTTATTTTCGATCGAAAAAGAAATAATTGATACTGCCTCCGTTATAATCTGAGTAGATCCGCGGCTTACATACCTGTTAACACAATTTTGCCAGTGTTTTTATTGCTCTTCATGCGCTGGTGAGCTTGTTCGGTATTCGACCAGTGATAAGTAGAATCAATAACAGGAGAGAGGGTCTCTTTTTTAAATAAAGAAAGCGCCTTATTGGTAAAATCTTTAGTGAGGTCAATTTTATATTGCTCGGACCGATTGCGTAACGTTGACCCCTTAATAGAGAGTCGTTTTCTGAGGATGGGAATAAGACTTATTTCTTCGACTTTGTGTCCGCCTAAAAACGACAGATAAATTACACGCCCATCCATGGCCAAGACCTCCATATTTTTGTGCCAGTAGGGTTTGCCGATGAAATCGATAACAACATCAACAGAATCGGTACCAATATCCCTGATAATTTCTTCCGCGTAATTTTGTTCTTTATAATTGTAGGTAAAGTTGGCACCAAGTTCTTTGGCGGTATCCAACTTATGCTGTTTTCCGGCCGTAGCAATAATTTGGGCATCATACAGGTGATGTGCTAGCTGAATAGCAGTGGTCCCAACACCACTACCTGCAGCATGAATAAGCACAGTTTCTTTTTCCTGAAGTTTGCCTAACCTATCCAGTGCTTGAAAAGCCGTTAAAAAGGTTTCTGGGATTGCTGCAGCTTCTTCAAAGGATAGGTTCTCCGGAATTTCCATTGCCATATCTTCATGGGTGGTACAGTATTCAGCATATCCTCCACCAGCCAATAATCCAAAAACACGGTCGCCTGAGCTCCACTTGGTAACTTTGGATCCCACTTTCTCAACTACACCGGCCATCTCCAGCCCTAAAATCTCACTTGCACCTTCCGGAGGAGGGTAGTTCCCTGTGCGCTGAAGCAGGTCAGCTCGGTTGAGTGCGGTAGCTTTAATTTTTACGAGGATCGACTTCTTCGAAAGTTTGGGATCGGGTACTATACCAATTTTAAGAGCATTTTGTTTGTCGCGATTGATAACCTGTATTGCTTGCATGATGGAAGAAATCGTTTAATTCTTTTGAGATATTAATGCTTTTGCTTGATTAAGAATGCCTTTAACAAGTTGATTCAATTCATCTGAAATATTCATTGCCCACAAAGGAAGGACATAGGTGATAGTAACAACCACAGAACGCAAAAGTATATCTAAGTAATTGTTTACAGGGTGCGGGATGATGTGAGCAATTAGGAGTGAAAGAATCCCAATAAAGACGATCAGCAACATTTTCCACTGGAAGGGTTGCATGGAGAACCGTAACCAGACGTAAAATAGTTTGAGCGTATTATATATGATAATTGCTGTCCCGGTACCTATAGCGGCACCAACTATCCCGTATATTGGGATTAAAAGATAATTCAATATTACAGTGATAATAATGAGCAGTACGGTTGAATAAAGATCAAACCGGTAGTGCTTGGAATTGAGGATAATTGCTCCGTTGATGCCGGTTACCATGTCAAACATATTAGCCAGACCAATAATAACAATGACCATAGCACCGCCCGAATATTCCTTTGGCAGTATATCCATAAGGTTATAAAGGCTTGCAATTACTCCGCAGAATAGTAATCCACCAGCCAGAACTTGGTTTAAGGAAGACCGTTTATAAATTTGCTCGATAAGATCAAAATTTCGCTCTTTAAAAGCGTCAGCAATAACCGGTGATGAAATTTTATAGATAGACTGCCGGGTAATAGTAATTGCTGATCCTATATAAAATGCGATAGCATAAATTCCTGTATCATCAAGTCCCGCCAGGGAGCTGAGCATGATGATATCGATATTTGAGACAATAATAGATGCAATGCCTCCGAAAAAAGAAAACAGGCTGTAGTTCATCATCTTTTGAATGAGCGACTTGTCTAAAAAGTCAAAATCAGGAATGAGCGATGCCTTGGAGGTCCATAGCATATAGACAAAAAGAATGAAGAGAACAATGCCGTAGTTTAATACAAACAGGACAACAAACTGATAAAAAGTAATCCATCCCATAAAGTAGATGATGAGCAACAGTGCTGTTAAAACACGGACGGCAACATCCATCAGGAATGAAGAAAGGACGGTATCATAGAGTGCTTGTACAAACTTAGTGATCACATGAAAGAACAGAATAGAGAAAGCCAACGGCAGTATAAACCAGTAATAGTCTACAAGTAACTGAGAACGTTCGACAAAATATTGGGTAATTTGGGGGCGAAAGATGTAGAGTCC
>CAYNKF010000024.1:0-13691 GCA_964397705.1 uncultured Balneolaceae bacterium
CTCAGAATATTTTTCAACTTCGGCTTCTCGTTTGGCATCATTTTCAATTTTTTTGGCAGCGGCCAGTTTTTTCTGCCGTTCTGCTTCTAATTGACGAAGCTTTTGTTCCTGGGCTTCCCGAATTTCTTCTTCGCGACGAATAAGATCTGCTAGTGTACTGTTGAGATTGTCTTTTTGCTGCTGAACTTCTTTCAATTTTTTATTAATCTCTTCCCGGTTCTCGCGAAGAAGGGCAACATTTTCTTCTTGCTGTTCTTTCTTT
Organism: uncultured Balneolaceae bacterium; assembly: GCA_964397705.1. Classification (GTDB taxonomy): domain Bacteria; phylum Bacteroidota; class Rhodothermia; order Balneolales; family Balneolaceae; genus Fodinibius. The sequence goes on from CAYNKF010000024.1 coordinate 263, forward strand.
TGTGCCAGCTTTTGTTTCTCATCTTTGATTTCTGCCAGGACCTCTTTGTTTTTTTCTTGTGCTTTTACCAGTTGCTCTTTGGTTTGCTCAAGGTCTTTCTCGGCTTGGCGGATTTCCCGAGCCTGCTTTTCACGATAGTTATTAAATTTCTCAAGATAGAAGGATCGGATCAGCATTTGGTTAACAGAAGAAGCCGAAAAAAGAAGGGCAAGCTGAGAAGTTCGACCATGCTTATAGAGATAACTCAGCGTTTGTTTGTAATTCTCAATCAGTCTTTTTAATTCAGCCCGCTTGGCATCTAGCGATTCTGTAGTAATAGAAATTTCTTCTTTGATCTGAGATTGTTCCTGCTGAAGCTGGGTGAGCTTTTCATCCTGAAGCGCAATGAGTTGTTTTAAATTTTGGTATTTTTGATACAGTGCTTCATATTTTTCATCCGCTCGTTGCAGCCGTTGTTCAAATTGCTGAATTTGTCTGTTTAGTCGTTCAATTTCGGCGCGGGTATTCTTCTGCTTTTCAACCACATTTTCACGTAGCTCCTTAAACTCCTGCATGATGGCAGATTGGCCCAACAGAAGGTTAGGAGTCACTAAAAAGCAGATGATAATCGCTATGAGACTACATGTTTTTTTCATTCGTGATAAATGGGAATATCGTCTGGCAACTCGATTATTAATGTGTCAAGCGTAGGATTTAATTCTAATGCTGTTAATTGTAAAGCAATTTTTGACTCACCCTCGGGACCAAATATACTAATTCTGCGCGGAAGGGTGAACCCCTTCATTGAAGTATATGCCTCATATTCGATTTTTGAGTAGGGCAGACTGGTAGATGACGGCTGTATAATCTGCCGCACAGTATGCGAATTTTTATTAATATAAGCTTTAGCACCGTTTTTTAACTGCAACTGGTAAAGGGTTTCATTTTCCAGAAACTGCTCTACGTCCTCTTGTTTGACTGTATAATTTAGCATATCCAGAATATTGAGCGAAGCCAACCGGTTTATGCGATCCAGGTTTGCTCCCTGCACCGGAACTTTCCTAGCATATTTATCTACTTTGTTGTAGATAAGAAGCGTATCGCCGTCAGTGAGCAATTGCCCTCCTTCAATACCCAAACCATTGCGAATTGTTACTAGGCTTTTTTGCTGGTTGCTGGCAAATTGAATAGTTACACGCTCCGTATTGCCCGGCTCGCTGACTATGGCCCTTCCTTTTCCTTCAACGGATTGCAAATCATCAGTGTAATTGGGCAGTTGGTTAATGGTTTGCGATAGATTTGCTTCTGATGGGCGAAAGTTGTCCTCAATAAGTTTTTGGGTGCTCGAACAGGAAAACATCACCAGGCATAAACATCCCAATAACAAATACTGCAGTATATGTTGGTCTTGTTTCACGTTTCGTTGGAAATTTTGTTTTTAAGATGAGTTCTTGTTGAATCCTTTTCGAGCGCTTTTTTCCACCACTTTTTAGCCTCATCCGGCCTCTTAAGTTTATGTAAAACATCCCCCATATGTTCCAGTATCTCAGCGGTGGGATTACCAGAATCTATAGCTTGTTGAATATATTCCAGCGCTTTTTGCAGCTGGCCCTGTTTGTAGTATATCCATCCAACGGTATCCATAAACGAACTATTGTCCGGGGAAAGTTCTAAAGCCCGAAGTGCAAGCTGTTCTGCTTTGGAAAGTTCTTTGTTCTGCTGGGACAAGTAATAGGCGTAATTATTGTAAATAACAGGATTTTGAATATCCAGATCTGTAGCCTTCTGATAGTATTCAAATGCAGAATCCCAGTCTTCCAAACCGGCATAAGTATCAGCCAAGGAGCCCCAAATATTAGCTTTTAGCGGTCGCCGCGCAGGGAGTGTAGACGCTTCCTTGAGATGCTTTTCCGCAAAATTGTACTGTTGAGAAGATAAATAAGCATTCCCGAGCATATATAGCAGAACAGGATCTTGGGGAATATTTTGGATTGCCTGCTTGCCGGCTTCGATAACATCGCCAAACCTTCGCTGTTTAAGCAGCAGTTGTAAGCGTCGTTGCCAGAATGAATCATTTGAGGGATTTAATTCTGTCGCCTGCTCTAGAGCATTTATAGCATACTGAGTCTGATCAGTATCTAAAAAGAAATCTGCCGCCAATGCATAAGCTTTACCAGATTTTGCGGTGCTTTGGATAAGCTTTTTGAAGAGGTGGTCTGCTGTTTGCTGAATGGCCGAATTAGAAGTATTACTTTTGTATTTACTGTAGATAAATTGCGTAACTTCTTCTTTTGTTTGGTTGGAAACTGCCGGGTCAATTATAAGTTTAAGAAGCGTAGTTTTGGCACTGTCCCATTTGGCTTGGGTCAGATAAACATCGGCAAGGATTATCCGGGATTTTGGGTTGTTATTATTAATTTGAAGAGCATTTTTAATGACGTTACGAGCTTCATCCGTTCTGTTAAGTTCCAGATAGTAATTGCTCAAAAGGTGTAGCGTAGAAATGTTAGCGGGATCCATTGAACGGATTTTCTCAAGTTCAACAATAGCTGAATCTTTCATATTCAGTTTATTGAAGTTTTTAAGTTTCTCAATCCGTATGGAAGTCATTTCTCCCTTTAATTGAAGCAGCTTGTTGTATACTGTATTAGACGCATCAAACTTTCCCAATTCGGCATAAATTTGCGCAAGATCATACAAAATATCGATATCGTTGGGATGATGCGTCAGGGCATTCCTTAGTTCCTTAGCTGCCCCCTCCTTATTACCCAGAGCTTTGTAAATTTCTACAAGTTGAAGATGATACCATTTGTTTGCGGGATTCAGAGTTCGAGCTTGTTTACTGTAGTATCCTGCATTTTCAAGGTCATTTATTTGCAAGTAGGCATCAGCCAAGGCAAAGTTGATTCCAGGGTGATTGGGCAGTTTTACATAAGCCTTGTTTAAAAGCTTGATCGCTTGCTCATAATTATTGTTCTCAAAAGCGGCTAAACCATCAATATAAGCAGTTTGTGCTGCTATATATTCTTGTTCTTCAACCGTTTGGTTTTGTGCAAAAACCGAAGATGTAGCAACAACAGGTAGCAAAATGATACAGACACCTGCTGATATAAGCCGGATATGTAATAAAATAGTATGCATAAAAACCAACGATTGTCTGAACGGTAGTATAATAATTTACAACCGGCAGTAGGTAACTCTTTTAAGCAATGGTCTTACGCCAGCCATTTAAACGTTTAAAGGCGTGTTCCATGCGCGACCCATACCAACTAAACCATTCTCCTTCGACCAGTAATACACGTGCAGCAGGACACGCTTCCTCGATTTGTGCCATATGTTTTTCTTTAAAGGGATAAGGTTCGCTGCTCAGCAGAATAAGATCAGGATTTTGTCTCTTTAGGTTGTCCAGACTTATTTTGGGATATCGTTTTTTATCCGCAAATACATTGGGCAGTTTCCAGTGATCCATGATATCATGAATATAAGTATCGCGTCCTACCGTCATCCATGGATCCTTCCAGATGAGATAGGCCGTATTTAGTTCAGAAACCCGGGGGCGATCTTCCAACGCTTCTTGGATATTGCTGATTAGCTTTTCAGCTTTCTCTAGGGTATCGAATTTTTTACCCAGCTCGTGAATCGTTATGAGTGCGTCTTCGATTGTAGCAATTTCGGTAACATTTACTTCAAAATCACTGGCTAGCGCTTCGATATCTTCCGGACGATTTTCTTCTTTATTGGCGATAATATAGTCAGGTTCAAGATCTCTTATTTTGTCCAAACCCGGATTTTTAGTCCCGCCGATAATGGGAATTTCTTCTACCTTTTCTTTGGGATGCACGCAGAATCGGGTTCGGCCGACAAGGCGCTCTTGCAATCCCATATCGATAACCAATTCTGTAAGGCTTGGGACGAGGCTGATAATACGTTGAGGAGGTGTTGCCATGTTCAGATTAGTATTATTTCGAAAAATTATATTACGATAACAAATTATTACTCACTTATGATCGGACAAACTATCCAACCTACATGGTAGTTAAAATTGACGTACGATGCTCTCTACCTGACGAGCGTAGCTTCCGCCAAATAAATTAGTATGCACCAGCAGGGGATATAGATTATAGATATCCTTGCGTTTGGAAAACCCGGATGATAACGGATAGGTTTCTTCATAGGCACTATAAAAATTACTTGGAAATCCCCCAAAAAGACGAGTGAAGGCCAGCTCTATTTCACGATGGCCGTAATATACTGCGGGATCATAAATGGTGGCCTCGCCATCTTGATCAAAAAAATAATTGCCGCTCCAGAGGTCGCCATGCAATAAGCTGGGCGGTTCATCCGGAAAAATATCCGGCAGTTCTTTATACATAGCATTAAAGCTGGTAACAGTACCAGCCCCTAACTTTCCACTGTCAGTAGCCATTTGGAGCTGCGGTTCCATACGCTCCTGGATAAAGAAGTCAATCCAGCTATCGTGAGGGATATTCGATTGTGGAAGTCGTCCAATGAAATTATTGTGATCCAGCCCAAAGGTATCATTTTGGTGGTTATGTAGTTGTGCCAAAGCCCGGCCAAAATCACCGGCTGAATTTGGTTTGGAACGTCCTTCAAATATAAATTCCTGAAGCAAGAACCCCGTGTCCTCATCCGTTGCGCCGGTTGCAAGAACAGAGGGGATACGCAGGGAGGTATCTGCTGATTTTAGCAGTTCAAGACCTCTTTCCTCGACAATGAACATGTCAGGGTCAGCTGTGGTATTCCATTTTAAAAAACAGGCAGTATCATCATCTAATGTAACTTTAGCGGCCTGATTAATGCTACCGCCCGAAACGCGTTGTGCTGAAGTTATCGAATGATCTATTGTTTCCTGAATGTGCTGCTTTACGGAGTCGGGAATCATCTTTGAACGTGGTTTTCTAATTCATCAAGTAGGTTCTCACAACTTCTTTTTACAATCTGGAACACATTTTCAAAGCCTTCTGGTCCGCCGTAGTAGGGGTCTGGAACTTCACCGTCTCCGGGATTCGGGTCGAAATCGCGCATGCGACCTATTTTGTGAGCATGATTTTCGTTAGCCATCTGGCGCACATTTTTGAGGTTTTCGCTGTCCATGGTCAAGATTAGATCATAATAGTTTAGATCTGAGCCATCAAATTGACGCGCTTTCGAATGCAGCGTAATACCGTGTTTCTGGGCTGTACGCTGACTTTTATTATTGGCCGATTCTCCAACATGATAAGCAGATGTGCCTGCCGAATCTATTTCAAAATAGTTTTCAAGTCCGCGCTCATTAATAAGATGCTGGAATATGCCTTCTGCGGTCGGACTCCGGCAAATATTTCCAAGACAGACAAAACAAATTTTATAGTGATTTTCTCTGGTTATAGGATTGTTGACGGGTATATTCATATAGCAAATACAATTGAATTGAGATCGGTTATGAAGATAGCAGCCTTAAAATAATGGCTGAAGACAATAAAGTATAGCATAAACATTTACAGCAATTCTAATTTGCAAATTGTTATCGCAATGCTTTTAATAGGTCGCTTACATTGAAAAATACGCCTCAGAATGTGAATTGATGAGCTAAGACTTGTATCTTTGGGGTTCGTTTATTTTGATTGAAATTTATTCTAAAACTTAAGCTACTGTAAGGTATAGAAAACCCTTATATTAACAGCTTTACAAAAGCCAATATAGAAGGTGCAACGGCCTTTATGAGTAAACAATTTGATGAAGTAAAAAGACTAAATTTTTCAAAGCTTGAAGTTGAAACCCTCAAGTGGTGGAAGGAGAACAACATTTTTGAGAAAAGTGTATCCACACGTGAGGAAGGTATTCCCTTTACCTTTTATGAGGGACCGCCCACGGCAAACGGCAAGCCGGGTATTCACCACGTGCTGGCACGTACGGTTAAAGATATGTTCTGCCGTTACAAAACCCTGAAAGGTTTCCGTGTTGATCGGAAAGCCGGTTGGGATACACATGGGCTGCCTGTTGAAATTGAGGTAGAAAAAGAGCTTGATCTTGAGGGTCGTGAGCAGGTCGAGGAATACGGCATCGCTGAATATAATGAGAAGTGCCGCAACAGCGTGCTAAAATACAAAGATCTTTGGGATAAGCTCACTACCCGGATGGCTTATTGGGTAGATTTGGACGATCCTTATATCACCTTTGATAACGATTATATTGAATCGGTATGGTGGGCGTTTAAGACGCTGCACGAAAAAGGGCTGGTATACAAGGGATATAAAATTCAGTGGTATTCGCCTGGCAGCGGAACGGTATTGTCATCGCACGAAGTTGCTCAGGGCTATGAGGAGGTACAGGATCCTTCCATTTTTGTAAAGTTTAAAGTGGAAATGTCAGAGGACGTATATTTTCTGGCTTGGACAACCACGCCGTGGACGATTATTTCGAATATGGCGTTGGCGGTAAATCCTAATCTCGATTACGCCAAGATTGAGCTCTCTGAAGGTGATCGTACTGAATATTACATCATGGCCAAGGAGTGCATTGATGAAGTAATCGACCATGACTATGAAATTGTAGAAGAATACAAAGGCGAAGAGCTGGTTGGCTGGACCTACGATCCGGTATTCGATTATGCACTTGAAGAATTTGATAAGGATGATGCATGGAGGGTTGTCTCAGCCGACTTTGTGACAACCGAAGAGGGTACCGGCATTGTACACACTGCACCTGCTTTTGGTGCCGATGACTATGAGATGGGGCAAGAACATGATATCCCATTATTTAACCCGATTGATCAAGACGGAAAATTTACTGACCAGGTACCTGAGTTTGAGGGGCAGTGGTTTAAGGACGCCGACAGTGAAATTGCACGTGCCATTAAGGATAAGTACCTGATGTACAAGCATGAGACCTACGTGCACAACTATCCCCATGACTGGCGCAAAGGCACCCCGTTGATGCAGTATCCAGTGGAGTCTTGGTTTATCCGTACGACGGATGTGAAAGACAAGATGGTCGACTTTAACAAAAAGATTAACTGGAAGCCGCCGAGCACGGGAAGTGGTCGTTTTGGAACCTGGCTCGAAAATAATGTGGACTGGGCTGTTTCGCGTCAACGCTATTGGGGTACTCCCATTCCGCTTTGGGTTAGTGATAAAAACCCCGAACATGTTGAAGTTGTCGGAAGTATTGAAGAGCTCAAGAAAAAGGCGGGACTACCCGATGATGAAGAGCTTGACTTGCACCGTCCTCATATTGATGATATTACTTGGGAAGGTCCCGACGGAGGTACCATGCGTCGTATACCTGACCTGATGGATGTATGGTTTGATTCGGGCTCGATGCCGTTTGCACAATGGCACTACCCATTCGAAAACAAGGACAAGTTCAAGGAAAACTTTCCAGCTGACTTTATTGCCGAAGGCGTTGATCAGACGCGCGGATGGTTTTACACCCTGCACGCGCTGGGAACGATGCTTTTTGATCAGCCTGCCTACAAAAATGTAGTATCCAACGGTCTCGTCTTGGATAAGGACGGTAATAAGATGAGCAAGTCCAAAGGCAATACTGTTGAGCCTTTTGAGGTTATTCAGGAATACGGTGCTGATACGGTGCGTTGGTATATGATGAGTAATTCTTCACCGTGGGATAACCTGCGATTTAGCAAAGAAGGATTGCAAGAAACACAGCGTAAATTCTTTAATACGATAGTAAATACGTACTCCTTCTTTGCGATGTACGCCAATATCGACGGATTTACATATTCCGGTTCACAGATACCGGTTAGTGATCGCGTTGAGATGGATCGCTGGATAATCTCTCGAATGAACACCACCGTGAAGTTGGTCGATGAGTACTTGGATGATTACGAACCTACCAAAACGGCGCGTACCATTGAAAACTTTGTCGATGAGCTTAGTAACTGGTATGTGCGCAGAAATCGACGTCGTTTTTGGAAAGAGGGTAAAAGTCTGGATAAGCAGGCCGCTTATCAAACATTGTATGAATGCCTGGTAGACTTGGCCAAATTGATTAGCCCTATTGCCCCGTTCTTGGGAGAATGGCTTTATCAGCGGTTAAATGAAGTAACCGAGGTAGATGAAGAGTCGGTACATATTTCATTCTATCCCACAGTAGAAGAAACAGCAATTGACAAGCAGCTGGAACATCGCATGGAGTTGGCGCGACATATTTCATCCATGGTGTTGAGCTTGCGCAACAAGCTGGAACTCAATGTCCGTCAGCCGCTGTCACGCATTATTCTGCCGGTTGAGAAAGAAGAAGACCGACAGGCGATTGAATCGGTCAAAGAAATTATATTGGATGAAGTAAATGTTAAAAAAGTACAGTTTGTGGATGACGATTCCGGAATTGTCCATAAGTCGGCGAAACCGAACTATCCTAAGCTTGGCAGCAAGTTAGGTAGCAAAATGAAGCCGGTGGCATCAAAAGTAGATGAGTTGACTACCGAAGAGATTACCGAGTATGAGGAAACCGGATCTATTGAGTTAGATCTGGGTGAGCAGGGTATTGTACAGCTTGGTGAGGATAGTCTCGAAATTATCCGTACCGGTTTGGAAGGCTGGTCGGTTGAAACCGAAAAGGGATTAAGTGTAGCGCTGGATACCGAGTTGACAGAAGATCTTATTCAAGAAGGGCTAGCTCGAGAATTTGTCAATCGTATTCAGAATATGCGTAAGGAAGCAGATTTTGATGTAGAAGATCGTATTATTATAGGCTTTAATGGTTCTGAAGAACTCGAAGAAGCCGTTACAGAGATGAAAGATTATATTAAAAGCGAAACTCTGGCAGAAGAAATTTCATCCGAAAAATTAGAAGTATCAGATTTTGTTAAGAGTTGGGAGATTGGCGATAATGAATCAACCATTTCTATTAGAAGAAACCCTAATTAAGAAAGTGAGCTATTATGGCATCATCAAAAAATGACAATAAAGATACAGAGCGCGTTTCCCCTTATTCTGATGAGGAGTTGGAATATTTCAAAGAAATTATCTTGAAAAAACGCGAAGAGGCTGAGCGAGAGCTCGAATCTCTTCAAAATGCTCTGCGCGATAGCATGGAAAACGCCAGCGATGAGTCGGCATATTCGTTCCATATGGCTGATGCCGGGACAGATGCCCAAGAGCGCGAAAAAACGTACATGCTTTTTAACAGAACGAAGAAGTTTATTCGTTACCTGGACGACGCTTTAAAGCGGATCGAAAATAAAACGTACGGTGTTTGCAAAGTAACGGGTAAGAAAATTTCCAAGGGGAGGCTCGAAGCTGTCCCTCATACCCAGCTTAGCATTGATGCAAAACTTAAGCGTAAATAATTTTCCAGTTGGATAGAAGCAAAATAACAGCCCTGTCAGTCCCGGCACTGATCGTGATTTTTTTGGATCAGTTAAGCAAGCATTGGATTCGTCTGAATCCACAATGGCATTATGCTGATCTTATCCCGGGGTGGCTTACTTTTAACTATACCCAAAATCCGGGTATGGCATTGGGGATGCGCTGGGCATCCACAGAAGTGATCAGCGGCATCGCTATTTTGGCCACTATTGCTATTCTATCGTATGTGCTTTACAATCGAGAGGACGCTACCATTGGGTATCTTCTTTGTATGGGATTAATACTTGGTGGGGCTATAGGAAATATTATTGATCGCCTAATTATGGGGTATGTCGAATCCTACGGCGGCTTGCTCGAGGGACATGTTATCGACTTTATTCATTTTAATCTAAGGATTAGCGGATACCCCGTTTTCCCATACATTTTCAATATTGCAGATGTTGCCATCAGTACGGCCATTATTGCTATGCTGGTGTTCCATAAACGCATTGTGCCTCAAAACCTATCGGGATCAAAACAACAAGACCATCCGGGTGAAGAAAGAAACGCTGACATTCAGCGTTCTATAGAAGGATAAATTTTTGGACGAGAAAGGAGAGGCGCTGAGGGTTTCGAAGAATTAAGGTGTGTTATTCCTCGGTAACAATACTATCAATAAAGTCAGGGCTGTGGGGATCCAACTCATCGAGTTTTAGATCGTGACCCATTTTGTCGCGTTTAGTTTTTAGATATTTCACATTTTCGGGATAAGCACCCACTTCGAGCGGTACCCGTTCAGTCATTTCCAGCCCAAAGCTTTTTAGTCCAACACGCTTAACGGGATTATTTGTCATTAGGCGCATTTTGGAGATGCCAAGGTTGCGCAGAATTTGTGCCCCCACGCCATAGTCACGGGCATCCGGTTCAAAACCAAGTGCTTCGTTGGCTTCAACCGTATCCAGTCCTTCTTCTTGTAGCTTATAGGCTTTAAGCTTGTTTACTAATCCGATGCCGCGGCCTTCCTGATTCATGTAAAGGACCACACCGCGACCTTCTTCTTCAACCTGAAGCAGCGCCTGATGCAGTTGCTCCCCGCAATCGCAACGCTTGGAGCCAAAAATATCCCCCGTCATACATGAGGAGTGAACGCGTACTAATACCGGATCATCTTCATCCCATTCTCCCTTAGCTAACGCCAGGTGATGATCACCGGTAAGACGTTCTTGAAATGCATGAAGTTGAAAGTCGCCATATATCGTAGGTAGATTTACATCAACCACCTTGCGGACCAGCGACTCATTCTGCATGCGATAGGAAATCAAGTCCTTAATGCTGATCAATTTCATATCAAACTCATCAGCAATCTCGACCAGGTCGGGCAAACGAGCCATCGCCCCGTTATCTTTCATGATTTCACAAATGATGCCCGCCGGTTGGAGATCCGCTAGTCGGGCTAAGTCGATGGCTGCTTCTGTATGTCCTGCGCGACGCAAAACACCACCCTCGGTACCAATTAACGGAAATATGTGACCGGGGCGCCTAAAATCTCCGGGTTTTGCATCCCTTTTGATCATCTCCTTAATAGTATTTGCGCGATCACTGGCAGAAATTCCGGTAGTCGTAAGTTCTTTATGATCGACCGAAACTGTAAAAGCAGCCTCGTCGGGATCAGCTCCTTCCGTTACCATATAGTCAAGATTGAGGGAATACGCCTTTTCACGCGTAATGGGTACACAGATAAGTCCACGGCCATACTTGGCCATGAGATTGACAGCTTCGGGCGTCACTTTTTCTGCAGCCATGACAAAGTCGCCTTCATTTTCACGGTCTTCGTCATCGGCTACAATGACCATGCGTCCTTCCTTAATATCTTCGATAGCGTCTTCTATACTATCGAAGTTAATATCTGCGCCCATAATATAATTCTGGAGACTTAATTAATCTTGATTGGGGTTCACATCCGAGATGGAGCTTTTCTTAAATCGTGCTTTAACGCCTTTATCAATTTCAGCCAGTACGGTATCCTCATCAACAGTGGTTACCTTGGCAATCATTCCACCGGAAGTCACAATTTTGTCTCCTTTTTCAATGTTATCGACCATTTCTTGAAGTTCATTCTGTCGCTTCGTTTGTGGTCGAATGATAAAAAAGTAGAAGATGGCAAAAATAGCTCCCAAAAAGATGAGGCTTGACCAGCCGCCTCCACCGTCAGGAGAACCCATTAATAGTAGTGCGATATTTAACATGAAATAACTTGTTTAATTACTTTCAACGTATTTAAAAGAGTGTACAAAGATAGCATTTTTGGCGGCGTGCTCCAATTTTGTGGAAAACCTTAAATCTTGACTGCCAAATAGGGTCTGATAGATTTCTTCAACTATTATCACTCTATTTGATTGCAGATATTGATGCTAATCCTGGTGGAATTTCTTTCCATTTTTCGCATGCTCTTTCAGAATATCCGCCGGAGTAAATCGCGGGCCATGTTCCTGTTCAAATTCCTGCAAACGTTCAACAATGATATCAGCTCCTTCCCGGTCGATATATCGGAATGGTCCACCCAGGAAAGGAGGAAATCCGAGACCGAGAACAGCACCCAGGTCTCCATCAGTAGGGTTACGCAAGATGTCTTCTTGCAGGCACCAGGCCGCCTCGTTTACCATCGTAAGCGTCATTCGTTGCTGTACTGTCTGCCTGTCCATGGATTGTCGACCACTACCCCCAAAGTATTGGTAGATTTCTTTGTTGGGATTGGTTTTTTTCGTTTTACCATTTTTCTGCTCGTACATATAAAAGCCTTTCTTATTCTTTTTGCCCTTGTAACCATCATCAAATAGTTCTGTCGGCTTTTTACTTGGATGAACACCGCGCTCAGCAAAAAGGTCGCTAAGCACTTCGGTAATATGTGCCGCAACGTCAATCCCTACTTCATCAAAAAGGGCCGCCGGGCCAACGGGAAAGCCAAACTGCTTCATATGTTTGTCCAGTTCTTCGATGGATATTCCCTCATTTAGCAGCATGAGAGCCTCATTCATAAAGGGCGCCAAAATTCGAGTCGTATAAAAACCAGGACCATCATTAACAACAATTACATGTTTGCCCTGTCGGATCCCTACTTCTCGTGCAGTTGCGGTAACCCAATCAGCTGTTTTGTCCGTTGTGATAATTTCTAATAACGGCATTTTGGGGACAGGCGAAAAGTAGTGCATGCCTACAACCTGTTCGGGATTGCGCGATGCTTCGGCGATATTACAAATAGGCAGGGAAGAGGTATTAGAGGCGAATATATAATCGTCGGGAGTAACTTTTTCGACTTCCTTTATAATAGATTGTTTGAGGTCCAGATCTTCAAATACAGCTTCAATGACAAGCCCCACATTTTCAAAGCCGTCATAGGTGGCTGTCGGCGTAACATGACTCGCAACGCGATCACGCTCAAACTCAGAGATAATTCGTTTTTTCCGTTTCTTATCAAGATTATCCCAGATCGATTTTTTACCTTTTGCAGCAGGTTCTACTTCTTGGTCTTTTAATAACACACGATATTCATTGTTGGCACTTACATCTGCAATGCCGGACCCCATAAGACCGGCTCCCAGCACGCCAATTTTTTGAATCTCTTTTGTCTTATCCTCATTGGGATTTTTCTTCGCGCCCTGCATGGCGAAAAAGAGGTTGACCATGGCTTCTGATTCGGGCGTCGCTGCCAGTTTACCAAAGTTCTCAGATTCCATTTTCAAGCCTGCCTGCATGCCGTTTTCGTAGCCCTCCTGCACGCAGTCGATAATCTTATCCGGGGCGGGATAGTTACCCTTACTTTCAGACTTTGCTCGTTTTCGGGCCTGTGAATAAATAATTTTACGTAGCGGACTCATACCCTCCATAAGCTGATGGAGGAGGCTCCGTTTATCCTTACGTTCAAAATTTCCACGGTTGATGTTACCCACCGCCTTTTTAGCGGCCGTAAGCACAGCATCACGATGCGTAAGCTCATCTACCAGCCCCAACTTATAGGCCTTGCGCGGATAAATATTTTTACCGGTAAGCATGTAGGTAAGGGCATTTTGTATGCCAATAAGGCGGGGCAGCCGCTGTGTTCCGCCGCCGCCCGGCAGAAGCCCTAATTTTACTTCTGGTTG
>CAYNKF010000025.1:0-13462 GCA_964397705.1 uncultured Balneolaceae bacterium
AACATCCTGCCGACCCTTCTCAATATTAAGATCAGCACGAGCCTGGGGTAACTCACTTTTGCGCTGCTCCAATGCATTCCTGTAATCAGATGAATCAATTTGCAGCAGCTGCTCTCCTTTCTCAATGTATCCGCCCGGGGTAAATGCTTTTGAAAGTGATACTACTTCCCCACTCACCCTTGGTCTTAGATCCACTTCCTGGGAAGGGCGAACCGTTCCCATAGCCTGAATAGTGGGACGATAATCGCCCTGTCGCACATCTATAACATTAACAAGCATGGGCGTGGCCTTGGTGGCCCCCGTTTGTTGTGCCGTCGGTTCTGTAGAAAAGATGAGTACTGTTACTACACCGGCAACAGCTAAAATACCGGTACTTATATAAAGTGTCTGTTTCCAACTCATTGGTAAAATTTTTTTATGAAGGATCCCCTTTCTAATTATATCCGTTCAAGTCAAACAATTAATCCTCATTTTCACGTTCGGTTTCAAAAGAACCGGCCAGAGCGCGATATAACCCGATACGATATTCAACGAGTGTCAACTCGGCCGTCAGCAAATCTCTTTGCAATTGCTGCACCTCATCAAGTGCCGTAAGTACATCCAGATAATTCGACGTTCCATTGAGATATTCCAGCCGCAACTGGTTATAGGCCTTTTCAGCTAATGCTATCTGTTCTTCCAGCCGGGCGATACTTTCTCGCTGCTTCTGTTCACGGATCAGTGCATCCTCTACTTCCTGAAAAGCCGAAACTATCGTTTGTCCATATTCATACAGTCGTTGCTTCTTGACGGCTTCCAGCCGGTCAACTTCAGCGCTCAGCTCCCCGCCGCGAAAAATGGGTGTCAACAAGTTACCGGCAAAAGACGTAGCCCAGTCCTCAAATAGGTTGCCGGCTGTATTACTCGAGGAAGTCAGTGAGGCGGATAACGTCAACCGCGGATACTGGTTGCTTATTGCAGAAGCCAGATCACGGTCGGCAGCCTTAACCAGGTTAAAAGCACTTTTCACATCAGGGCGACGCTGAACAAGATTTATAGGAATGCCCGTCTCTGGCAAGGGCGGTAGCTCTGGAATCCGATCGGGACGAATGTTGAGCGTATCCTGTGGCGACCGTCCAAGCAACACCGACAGCTCATGTTGCAATACTTTTAGATTTGCTTCAGCAGTGGATTTTTGTTCACGTGTGGCCTCTAACAACTGTTGTTGCCTAAGGATATCAACCCCTCTGATTTGCCCCGTTCCAAACCTGTTTTTGAGCAGATCCAACACTTTTTGGTTGGTTTCAACCTGACTTTCAACCAAAGACAACTGCTTCTGTGCTTCGGCCAACCGTGTCCAACTTCGTACCACCTCAGCCGAAACCGTGAGTGCTGCTGTCTGGTAATCGGCCAACGTGGCCTGTGCCCTATATTCTTCAGCATCTACCTGTGAACCAATGCGTCCCCACAAGTCTATCTCATACGATGAACTTAAACCCACGCTAAAATCATCTGAGTTTCCAAATCGTGATTGCTGATTGCGTGTCGTCCGTGCTTCTGCATTCGCATCGAGAGAAGGAAAAAGGCCGCCGGCTTCACGATCGACCACTGCTTCTGATGCCTGCAGGCGCTGCCATGCCGTTCGGATGTCGAAGTTGGAGTTTAAGGCCGTATCAACGAGCGCATTTAACTGTTCAGTTTCAAATGATCTCCACCACCGGGAGGGAACTTCTGCTGTTCCACTTTGTGAAAAGGAGGCAGATTCTTCTACCGGTGAATCAACGATCTCTTTTTGCGTTGCACATCCTATCATCAATAAGGCAAGAGATCCCAAAAATAAATTTTTGATACCCATATAGAGATCTCGGTTCATCCTGAGGTTTTCCCTACTGTTTTATAAATGTTATTCGGTAGATCATTTATTATATAACCCAAATCTATAGGAAGTTTGAAGTATTTTGGCAGACTATTTCTTAAAACTGATAAGTAAACAATACTCCTATCCAAAACGTTTAACCACACCTGAATCGTCCAGATCGTATTCACATCACCTATAAAATCATTGACAAATAAGATTAACAACAATCATTATAAAACGCCTCATTTTACTGATTGAATATGATTATATTGCATTCTATGTTTTGGATTTTCGACGCTCTTAATCAAGGCGGATATTCTCTGTACAACATTTACATAAAGGTAATTGGTCTTGAGAAAATCTGACACAAATTAATAGATTGTCTTATACAACGATTTTGCTATTTTAAACACGTTATCAAAAAATGATTACTTAGATTATATGAGTGAAGAAAAGAAGAAGGTCATCATTGTAGAAGACGATCTCATTCTCAATTTACTGTACGAGAGCTATTTAGAAAGGCTCGGGTTTGAAACGGAAGGCGAGCTTGTTTACGGGAAAACGGCTATCGAAACAACTAAACAGTTCGATCCGGATTTAATTGTCATGGATATTTCCCTGGAAGGAGATATTGACGGCATCGATGCAATGCTCAAAATCCGTCAGTTTTCACAAGTCCCTGTCATTTATATTACCGGTAATTCTGACCCCTACCACGTAGAGCGAGCCAAAGATACAGATCCCCTGGATTATCTTACGAAACCCATTGAGTTTGAAGATCTGAAAATGTCTATTGACAAGCACTTCTCTTCTAAATCCTGAGATTCGTAATTCGAATTATTTAAAATTACCTAAGCTATGTTCAACCCATTGCTATCACTAAAGAATGTGGTATTGCCACTGGTTTTCGTGGCATACCTATTTGTAGGATGCACCGGAACTCAACAAACCACTGAAGAACCGCAAGCAACAACTCAAGAAAAAGCGATTCAAAAACCTTCGGAATCAGATCGGTTGGTTGCCAATCCAATCAGCGAAGAAATTCCCAATGCATTTTTTAATGCTGTTGAAAATGATACCCGTACCATGTCAGGTGAACCGGGCAAAAACTACTGGACACAGTGGGCTAACTATGATATTGATGTTGAACTGCTCCCTGCCGATACCCTGTTAAAGGGAAGCGCAACAATCACTTATTATAATAACTCCCCCGATACCTTGAATACCTTATATATGGAACTGGCTCAAAATCTGCATGCTAAAGGGGCCACTCGAAGTAGTCCACAAGAAGTTACGGGAGGTTTCAATCTCCATAATGTTGGACTTAACGGTGAACAACTTAACCGGATGCAATCGCGCAGAGATCCATCGGGATATGGTGTCAATGGCACCCTGCTTGTTATCAGACCTCAAAATGCGGTAGCACCGGGCGATTCTGCCCAAATTGAGGTCGCTTGGGATTTTAAGGTCCCCCAGCGTGGCGCTAGTGGACGTATGGGTTACAGTAAAGATAACCTTTTCTACATAGCGTACTGGTATCCGAAGATGAGCGTTTATGATGATGTTGTGGGATGGATGACTGATCAGTTTACCGGCACAGCCGAATTCTATCACGGCTTCGCGGATTATAACGTTGATATCACCGTTCCCGATCAATGGATGGTGGGCTCTACCGGCCGGCTTACCAACGGTAAAGACGTCCTTTCTAAAGATATCTATAAACGGCTTGATAAGGCCCATAATAGTGACACGGTGATGTCTGTTGTTACCGAAGATGATTTCGGATCGGTAACCAAATCGCCTGATAACGGCACGCTTACCTGGAATTTTAACGCCCAAAAAGTTCGTGACTTTGCTTTTAGCGTCACGAAAGAATCCAAGTGGGATGCTACGCGAGCAAGTGTGGGCGACCTTGATGGTGATGGCGAAGAAGAGTATAGCAATATAAATGCTATCTATCGAAGTTCGGCTCAAAAATGGAAGGATGGCGCCAAGTTTACAAAACATGCCATCACCTACTTGTCAGAACAGACAGACCTCAAATATCCATGGCCTCACATGACCTCGGTAGAAGGAGGCGGCATTATCGGCGGCGGTATGGAGTTTCCTATGATTACAATTATCGGGGATTACAACAATCAATCATCACAAGCTCTGTATGCGGTAATAGCACATGAGCTGGCACATATGTGGATACCGATGATTGTCAGTACGAATGAGCGCCACTATGCCTGGATGGATGAAGGCACTACTACCTATAATGAGAATCAGGCCAAGAAAACATACTATCCGAACGGACCTGACTACGATCTCAATGATATTAACAGCTATTTGCAGATCACCAATACCGATGCCGAAGGGCCGATAATGCGGTGGTCTAACCATCACTACAATGGATTTGCTTACGGAGTTGCTTCCTATCCCAAACCAGCATCAATGCTTGTAAGCCTGCGCAGCCTCTTGGGTAAAGAAACGTTCAATAAGGCCCTGCACGAATTTGTAGACCGATGGAAATACAAGCACCCTTATCCGTGGGATATGTTTAATACCTTTGAAGATATTGCAGGAAGGGATCTGGACTGGTTCTGGAGAACGTGGTACTACGAGACATGGACGCTTGATCAAGCTGTTGGCAATGTATCATCACATAATGGTACTACCCGCATCGTGATTGAAGATCACGGACAGGCACCGATGCCGGCCAGCGTAGAAATTACCAAAAGTGACGGATCTATCATCATGCGCAATATTCCCGTTGATACATGGCTGAAAGGGGCTACTCAAGCAGTAATTACAGTTGATGGTCAAGTTACCAATGTTGTCATAGATCCCGAGAAAAACTATCCCGACACTAATCGCCAAAATAACAGCTGGCAAAAATAGTTTCATTCTCAGCATCCATTTTCAACAAAAGGGCGCTATATAGCGCCCTTTTGTTATTTAAGGAATTTCAGAATTACTTTTAGATCGCTTACCAAACCATATTAACTATGTCATTATAATCTTGGCGCGTCTCGATCATCGGGGTTTCAGAATCTCATCTACAATGATCAGCATTAAACCCAAGGTACTTATATAAATTAGGTATGAGATCCCGGCGTTAACAAAGGCCTCCTGTATTAAATGACGTAAAAAAAGACCCCGATGGGATTTGATGAGCTGATAAATTTCTTACCTTGTATGATGAATGTAATAGCAAAATCATAGGTATGAAACGATTTGGATCAAAACAATGGATACTACTTGCTGCCGGTATTATTGCCATTTTAGGACTTACCGGCATGAATGTATATTCATTATATGCCCTTCACGAAAATACACTGGAGTCGTCAAGAGAAAATAAAAAACTCCATATTGCTGAATTTACCGATAAAATCAGGTACCGCTTTTTTAAAAAGTTTATCGGCCTTGGATCTGTTGACATAAATAGGCTACAGGAGCAGTATCAAACTACAGGTGAATTTACTCCGGAAGTAAGGAAGTTGCTAAATAAAGCTGCCAAAGATTCTATCTACAGTGACATCTATTTCATCCCCTCCGGCTCTGAGGCCTGTCAACAGCAAAATCCTATTCTGCGATATGGTCGCGATAACAAATTTCAACCTACATCCAACTATTCAACTGTTGTCTGTGACGGAATGGGGATTGCAAGAACCCAAATAAAAAGCCTGCTTTCAGATTATCAATATAACAATAAGGTGCTTTTTGATTCACACCGCAGTATTACCATTGTACTTATAGATCCGTCGAAGCAAGAGGTATTTGGCTATCTGACGATGCCTTTCAACCAAGATTTTTTACGTAATTCATATCTGCCTAAAATATTGGCTCAAAAGTTTGGAACAGAAGAACATCCCGGGATGAATGTCTGGCTGCGCGACTGGACAAATAATGAGATTATTGCCAGCAGTAATCCCGATACCCCTTACAATCGCCAACAGATACAATTTGTTCAAAATTTTCCAGACTTTTTTGATTATTGGAAAGTCGAAGTTTCATTTACGGATGAATCCGCTGTAGCAGCCAGTAATGCTTCCCTGATTAAAAACTTTGTCGTATTGGCAGCAGCAATGCTCCTACTGCTTGGCTCGCTGGTTTTTATGTTCCGATCAGCACAGAAAGAACGTGCCCTTGCTGAACGGCAAGCTGATTTCCTGGCTAATGTTACCCACGAACTCAAAACACCCCTTTCAGTTATGCAAGCAGCCGGAGAAAATCTTGCCGACGGGCGTGTACAGGACCAGAAACGACTTAAAAACTACGGGAGCCATATTTTTAGCGAAGCCGTTCGTCTTAGAAAGATGATCGACAAACTGCTTGATGTTGCCAAAGCGAATGCAGGTGATTCGCTTGTGGAACCCCAGCCCACGGATATAGGAGAAACGGTAAAATCTTATCTTGAAAAGCACCGGAAATTTTTTCGGGATAAAGATGTCACCCTCGATATTAGTATAGACCAAAATCTTCCGGCAGTTAATATCGATCGGAATAGTCTGGAAACGATTCTCAGTAATTTAATTGATAATGCCATCAAATACAGTAAGGGAGAAAAATACCTTGGGATTCGTGTTTTTGAGGAAAATGATTATCTAAAACTTTGTATAGAAGACCATGGGGTTGGCATTGCCCAAAAAGATATCTCCAATATCTTTACCAAGTTTTACAGGGTTGAAGATTCGTTAACTGCTGAAACCAAGGGGCATGGGTTAGGCTTGTCAATTGTAAATAATTTGGTTGAACTCAATTCAGGCTCTATTGATGTTGAAAGTAAACCGGGCGCCGGATCTACTTTTATTATAACATTTCCTATCTTAAGCGTTTCAGATCAAAACGCTTCGAAGCATTCAGCGTCAACGCAACCTGAAACAAAGTCAAGAAATAAAGAGTTTGAAGAACATGTCAGCTGATTCAAAAAAAATTGTTATCGTCGAAGACGAACCGAGCTTGGTCTTTACCTTACAGGATACGCTAGAAAGTGAGGGGTATGAGGTTTTCATCGCTGAAAACGGTGATGAAGCTGTTAAAATCGTCAAAAAAGAACAACCCGACTTGATGATTTTAGACCTAATGCTGCCGGGCATGAGTGGCTTCGATGTTTGCCGTACCGTTCGAGATCAAAGCTATACCTTCCCGATTATTATGCTTACAGCCAGAGATCAGGAAATTGACAAGGTTACCGGTCTCAATATTGGTGCAGATGATTATATTACTAAACCCTTTGGCGTTAAGGAACTCCTCGCGCGTATAAAAGCTCGCTTGCGTCGATCTGAAACCTATTCCAAAATGAAGCCTGTCAAAGAAGTTGATCTTGATCCAATCCACGTAGATTTAGCAAATGCAGTTGCCGAACATCCAGAGAAAGGCGAGCTAGAACTTACTACCAGGGAAGTTGAGCTTATACGGTACCTGGTAACCCATGCTAATGAACCTGTTTCGCGCGATGATCTGCTGGAAAATGTATGGCGCTACGAGTTCAGTACGAATACTCGTACAGTTGACGTTCATATTTCGAAACTTCGATCAAAAATTGAAGAACATCCGGATGATCCAAGATACCTGGTTACTTTACACGGGGTTGGCTATATGCTAAAAATGAGCTAACTACTCTAATCAATATTTTTCAACATCAAAATACAGTCAAAACCATCAGTCGGTTATGACCGATTCATCCCCCTGTAAATTCCGGACAAAATCCGGGAAGCCATTGATTTGATCCTTAAGCAATTGATGCTGGAATTGATCCTTAATGCCCTGTTCATCATCAAAATTCTCGTTAACACGAGATATAAACACTCTTTCGGGAAAGATATGTGCATTCCGGTAACCGAACACCTGCTGTAGCTGCTCAACGGCACGCATCGCTCCAAATGCACCATTGGCCTCTCCTATTAATGCAATTGGCTTTTTATTGAGACTATTCGGAAAGGGCAAATAGTCGATGAAGATCTTTAAAATTCCGGGATAACCCCCGTTGTATTCAGGACACACGACCACTAACCCATCAGAGGTAACAGCCTGCTTCACAAAGTTGTCAACTGTGGGTAATTCCTTACCGTATTTTCCACCCACCACTTGATCGAGAGGAAAATTCTGCAAATCAATTATATCCGCTGAGACCCCTTCTTGGCTGTATTTTCTCTGCACATACGTTGATACACGAAGGGCATTGGAATTGGGACGGTCGGTACCGCTAATAATTTTAAGGTTAATCATAATATTATCTTAACTGTAAACGTGGTCAAAAGATATTGTTTCTAATCGACAAAATGAGAGTAATACATAACCTAAAGCGTACTCAACTTAATAACCTGTGCTATCGTTTCTTTTTGGATGCCTTTTCATAGGCATCCTTAATTTTCTCAAGACGATCCCATAGCTTACCCTCACGACCAATATTTCCCGGTTCATACCACTGTTTATCCTTTATCTCATCCGGCAAATAATCTTGTGGAATCCAATGATGATCGTAAGAATGCGGATAGTGATAATCATCAGATGCATTTTCAATGCCCAGGTATCGCGATTGCTTAGAATTGGCCGTCTTATCCCGCAAGTGTGGTGGAACTTCACCAATACCACTATTCTGTATTTCGCTTCGTACTGAAAACACTGAAGCGGTGCTATTACTTTTGGGAGCAAGGGCTACATATATGCAGGCGTGAGCTAAAAAATAAAGTCCCTCCGGCATCCCGCATTTGGTAAAAGCTTCGTGGGCTGCATTGACCAATGAAAGGGCATGCGGATCGGCCATACCAACATCCTCTGAAGCTTGTATCAACATGCGGCGAAAAATGAAGTTGGGATCTTCTCCCCCTTCCAGCATTGCTACCATCCAATACAGGGCTGCATCTACATCCGAGCCACGCAACGACTTTATAAATGCTGAGGCATAGTGATAATGCTCATCACCGCCCCCATCATAACGAACACCCCGACGCTGAATACATTCCTTTGCTATTTCGAGATCGATATGAATGACGCCTTCATCATCTGGATCACTAGACAGCACCGCAACTTCCAAGGCATTAATCGCATTTCGGATATCACCACCGGCAAATTCGGCAAGATGTTGTTTCGCCTCATCCGTTACTTTCACATTCTTTTTTCCCAATCCACGCTCTTTATCCTTCAGTGATCTGTCAATCATCGTCAAGACATGCTCGGTAGTCAAATCATACAACTCAAATAACTGGCATCGCGATAATAACGGGCTTACCAGGGAGTAAAACGGATTCTCCGTTGTTGCCCCAATCAGAGTGATCACGCCTGATTCCAGATGAGGAAGCAGTGCATCCTGCTGTGCCTTGTTCCACCGGTGTATTTCATCCACAAAAAGAATGGTTTTGCGACCATTCATCTGCTGGACTTTTTCGGCCTTGGCAACGACTTTTCTTAGATCTTTAATGCCATCAAGTACAGCATTAAGCTCCACATATTGAGCATTAATTTCGCGGGAAATTACATGAGCCAAGGTTGTTTTCCCAGAACTGGGCGGTCCATAAAAAATCAGCGAACCAATAACCCCCGATTCGATCATACGACGCAGCATTTTACCTTCACCCACGATATGATTCTGCCCTACAAACTCATCAAGGGAACGAGGGCGCATACGTGTGGCCAGCGGTTCGTGGGGATTCACGAAATTTGATCCTCCTTTTGTATTTCCAGAATCAGATTCTTCGTTGAATAGATCCATTATATTTGCTCAATAATTTCAAATATTAACTAACGCTATAAATATTACGTTAGATTCTCACAGAGCATAAAAAATGCCCGGCATGATATATACCGAGCATCAATTCCTACAATAGTAGTCTGCTTACTTATTTTCCAGCTCTTCCTGCAGGGCATTCCAGTCATCAAGAAACCGCTCTAACCCACGATCTGTCAATGGATGATGCATTAGTTGATCAATAACATTTAACGGCATCGTGGCAACATCGGCTCCCAAGCGTGCAGATTCAAGAACGTGCATTGGGTGACGAATACTTGCAGCAAGTACTTCCGTTTCATAGCCATAATTTTCGTAGATCGTAACTACATCCGCAATCAATTGCATGCCATCATCAGAAATATCATCCAGGCGACCGATAAAAGGTGAGATATAAGTAGCTCCTGCCTTAGCGGCTAACAATGCTTGCATAGCAGAAAAACAGAGGGTACAATTCGTACGGATGCCTTCATCTGACAAGGTCTTTATTGCTTTGATACCATCTTTAATCAGGGGCACCTTCACCACAACATTGTCAGCAATTTCTGATAAATGACGAGCTTCTGATACAATCTCATCATATTCTGTGGAAACTACTTCAGCAGAAACGTCACCATCAACAAGATTACAAATTTTCTCAATATGCCCTTCAAAGTCAGCAACACCGATTTTTGCACATAGACTGGGATTGGTTGTTACGCCGTCTAATACCCCTAAATCGTTCGCTTCTTCAATTTCATCTAGATCAGCGGTATCAATAAAAAATTTCATAGTTAGCTACGTAATTTTGGTGGGAGTTTTCGTTGATCCAAGATAACAATTTTGCTCCTCTTTTGTAATTACTACAACTATGAAATCCACTGCCACAGACTCCCTCCTTTCCAGTGAATCTAGATGTTAAAAATATTAAAAAATCTAAATAATCACTATTTCTTCACTTGGTAATGAATCATTATCTTGAAAATATCGTAGTCCTTTTGTTGCTCATATTTTCCATATAAAAACAATCAAGTGAAAAAACTACAGTTCTATTTATCTATTGCAGTTATTCTTATCATTATTCAAGCCTGTGGCGGTCAATCAGCAGAATCCGGCAGAACATCGCAGCAAGGTAACCAACAAAATCCCGGAACCAGTGTAGAAACAATCACCGCTGAAACCAGTGATATTTCAAAGCAGATAAAATCATTCGGGAATATTCGTGCTCAGGAAATTGTGCAAGTTACCCCCCAGATCAGCAATCGTATTACAAATATATATGCTGATCTCGGTGACACGGTAAAACAGGGTGAAGTACTAGCTAGAATTTATGATGCTCCCTATCGGGACCGATATCAACAGGCTCAAGCACAAATTGAACAAAGTCGATCGTCGTATGTGCGTGACAGCTTGCAATTTCAACGTCAAAAAGAGCTGTATCAGAAAGATCTGATTAGCGGCAGCGAGTATGAAAGTGCCAAAGCATCCTTTGAGAACAGCAAGGCGCAGCTTCAATCGTCGAAAGCAAGCCTTACGGAAAGCCAAGAAAATCTAAATAATACCAAGATTACTTCTCCGGTATATGGAGTAATATTAAATCGGAATATATCGGAAGGAGATCTTGCCACCACAGGTCAGGCTGCTTATGAAATTGCCAACCTGGTCGGTTATCAAACCCGTGTTTATCTTCCCTTGGAGGAATGGAAGAATGTAGAAATCGGCCAACCAGTTAACTTTCGCGTTTCCAACCAACCAAACATCAGCGGCAGAGGACGCGTCACACAAATCAGTCCGCGACTTGACCCTACAACCGGTCTCGGAGAAGTGGTTATCAGCTTAACGCAGGATGGAGACTCCATTTATCAAGGTGTGCTCGTAGAAGCCATTATCAATGTAGAGACGCATAAAGATGCCGTCGTTATTCCACGTGCAGCTCTAGTCGAAAATGTCCAAACCCTGATTGAACCGGAATCAAACACCATTCAACTCGAGCGAAGTTACTCTGCTTTTATTGTCAAAGATGACTCTTTAGCTAAACAAAGTGAGTTGAAACTTGGTATTGAACAAGGCGACAGGGTCGAAGTCCTGTCCGGATTACAGCCCGGTGATCAAATTGTTATTACGGGCCAAAGAAGTCTTTCTGACAGTACAAAAGTTCGTGTTGCAGGACAAAGCGATCTGGGCCAATCCCCTAGCATACCGATTGAAAAAGTAAGTGAATCGGAAAATGACACTTCCCAGAATTCTTCTGACGATACCAGCTCAACCTCATAAGTCAAACCATCATAGTTTATGAAAGCTCTTGCAAAAAAAGCGGTTGAGCGACCGGTCACCTTTTTTATGATCAGTCTTATTGTAATTGGATTTGGCTTTTTTGGTCTTTCTAATCTAAGACTCAACCTCTATCCGGATGTATCTTTCCCTACCATTACCGTTTATACAACTTACGAAGGGGTAGCTCCGGGTGATATGGAAACCCTGATCACCCGCCGTATTGAAGAACAGGTAGGCAGCATCAGCGGAGTACGTGAGGTTCGTTCCTCATCAAAACAGGGCGCTTCGGTCGTGAAGCTTAAGTTTAACTGGGGAACCAATTTATATATAGCTGAATCGGATGTGCGTAAGGAACTTGACTTCGTACGGAGACAAATACCGGATGATGCCGAACAACCTATCGTATTCTCCTACGATCCCAACCAAGAGCCAATTATGGTGCTTACCCTGACCTCGGATATTCGAAGTCCGCGTGAAATACGCACCTTGGCTAAACAAGATCTTGAGCAACGTTTGGAACGTATTCCCGGTGTAGCTTCAAGCGAAACTGCCGGTGGCTATGAACGTCAAATAAACATTGATATCAGCAATGAGCAAATGCGGTCTTATAATATCAGCATTTCTACCATTGCCAATAAACTACAGCAAGAAAATATCCAAATTCCCGCCGGTGAGCTCGTGGAAGGACGCACTATCTACTCCCTGCGCACGATTGGTGAGTTCAAAAATGTAGATCAAATACGCAACACAATTATTGCAGTGCGCGATGGGGAACCCGTAGAACTTGAGGATGTGGCTGATGTGCAGGATGGAATTGCCCAACCCATCGGAAATGTCCACGTTGACAAACAGGAAGGGGTAATCATAAATATCTACCGCCAAAGCGATGCCAATGTAGTTACCACGGCCAATTCTGTGATCGCACAAATCGATAATTTGCAAGAAATACTGCCCAAAGGTGTAAAAATTGATATCCTGACCAATAAAGCAGAGTTCATTGAAAATTCGATAGACAATCTGCTGTGGACCGGCTTGCAAGCGGTTCTTTTGGTTGTATTAATTTTGTTGGCTTTTCTTCGGAGCGGACGATCAGCACTTATTATTGCCATTTCCATTCCCGTTTCGATTATCTCCACGTTCAGTATCATGGACTGGTCCGATCTGAGTCTGAATATTATTTCACTCTCCGGTCTTACACTGGCTGTAGGGATGGTCGTGGATGATGCGGTGGTGGTACTCGAAAATATTTTCCGTTTCAAAGAAGAAGGCTATAACCGCAACAAAGCCTCGGTTTTTGGAGCCCAGGAGGTAGCCGTCCCCGTAGTCATTTCAACTCTTACTACCCTGGTGGTATTTATACCCATCCTTTTTGTACCGGGTATTGCAGGATTTTTATTTCGAGACCTTGCCCTCACTATTTCTTTCGCACTATTGATGTCATCCTTGGTTGCTCTGTCTTTAATCCCAATGATGAGTTCGCAACTACTGGATACCTCCGATACCGAAAAAACATCTGATTCGTATCTCAAGCGACTGCTCGACTGGAGTCGAGGAACAATTTATAAGCGCCTGGTTGCTTCTCCACTCCTACTTTTAGCAGGCATTATATATCCCATCACCTGGGCAAGTAAATATTTGTGGAGAAAGATAGGCACTTTCTT
>CAYNKF010000026.1:0-13398 GCA_964397705.1 uncultured Balneolaceae bacterium
ATTTCACAGACAATATTGATAATGACAATAACGAATTTACCGATGACCTTTTTGGTTGGGATTTCTGGGAGTCTGGCAGTAACACCCAAAACATCACACAAGACAACAATCCTATCCATAATGCTACTGATCACGGCACCCATGTAACCGGCATTGCTGCAGCAAAAACGAATAACGGCGAAGGAGTTGCTGCCGCCGCTTACAATGCCACCTATATGCCTATAAAAGCCGGAGGTGCCCCCAACTTTGCCGACGTTGTAGGCTTTGGTTATGATGGCATTTTGTATGCAGCTAATAACGGGGCTGATATCATAAACTGTAGCTGGAGTGGTGGGTCAGCATCAGAAGCCGAGGAAGATGTCATAAATCTTGCCACCCAAATGGGGGCACTGGTCATTGCTGCTGCCGGTAACGATGTAAGCAGAACGTCTTATCCCGCCCGTTACGACAAAGCACTTGCTGTGGGTTCGGTAGAACCAAACGACAATCGGTCTTCATATTCTAATTTTGGATACAATCTGGATGTATTAGCTACGGGTACGGATATTCTCAGCACCTCCTATAATAATGATTACATTTCTAACACCGGTACCTCGATGTCTACACCTGTAGTCAGCGGGCTTGCAGTATTAGTTAAAGATCTGAATCCCAACTGGGGCCCCGAGCGCATTGGCATGCAAATCCGGGCATCTGCTAATTATATAGATGATTCAAACCCCAACCTCGAAAATCAGCTTGGCCACGGTTCCATTGACGCCTCCCGGGCAGTAAATACCAATCTGCCGGGCTTAAAAGTAGTATCACAAAAATTTATTAACAGTGAGGGAAATAAACTATCTCTGGGCGAAGAAGGAACTATTGAAGTAACCATCACCAATGTAGGTAACACAACATCCAGCCTCGAACTGGAGCTTTTATCCTTAAATGATAGTGAGGTTCAACTGGATAACTCACTGCAACAATTAGGAAGTTTTGCTACCGGCGACACTGCTGATTTAAGTTTTCCAATTACCATTGCAAGCGACTTTGAACTTACAGAAATACCCACTTTCCGCTTAGAGTTTCGCGATAATAGCCTGGATTACAATGATTTTAATGCCCTTGTCTATGAAGACATGTTTTTTGATATCATAGCCGGTAATAATGTAAAAACTTCTTTTGGCGCTGAGGGTACATTTGGCTTTTCTGATCCCATGGCCGGTCGTGGCGGGGTTGGCTTTATTCCGCGCTACCCCGACGGTACAGGTGGATACCAAGAAGGCGACAACCTGTTATTCGAGGGAGGACTTATTATGAAGTTTAATGAAGAACTGTTTGACGCTGTCCGCACCTCTAACGGGCGTGTTTCTCGTGATTTTCTACCTCAAGATGCCGTCTCCATTTTACCTACTGAGGATGGAAATGGATTAATTGGCACCACCCAATTTACTACCTTAAATGATAGTTCCAGGCGGGCTTCTATCAAATTGGAGACATTTGCTTACGATGATCCTGCCATAAATAAGGTAGTGTATGTAAAATATACCATCAGCAATCCGTCACAATATATGACGATGAAAAATATGTATATTGGGCTGTTCAATGACTGGGATATCGGGAGTAATGCAGGAAATAATAGTACTGCATTCAGTGAAAATGACAGTTTGCTCTATATCTCTGATGCCTCCTCATCAAGCACGCAACCGACCGTTGCCGTTGCACATCTGGGCCCGATTTCAGGCGCTCTTGCCATTGATAATGCAGTAGAAAGTACGCAGGATTCAGTCACTTTTGGCATTTATGACGGTTTTTCAGATGGTGAAAAAGAATCCTCACTGACAGCCGGTACCGTTCGCACTAATGTACAAAACACGGATGTTTCCGCCGTTACCAGTTCGGGACCATATACGTTAAATCCTGGTGCTGATATAATAGTCGGTTTTGTTTATGCTTTTGGGAATGATTTAAATGAACTTCGCGATCAAATTTCTGAAGCCCGGTCACGTAATCTTTTTGAAGTCTCACCCACAGGGCGGGCTACGGCAGATGAAATTCCTCAGCAAACTAAGCTATTTCAAAATTATCCGAATCCTTTTAATCAAGAAACCGAGATTCATTTTGATCTCAACCAGGATTCACATGTGACACTCACCGTGTTTGACGTGCTGGGAAGAAAAGTTCGTCAGTTAGCTGACACCAACTTAGATGCAGGTGCTCATTTTCTAACGCTAAATGCCCGTAATTTAAGTAGTGGGGTTTATTTTATTAGGCTTGAAACCGATCATGGCTCTCAAACCATTCCTATAACAAAAATAAAAGCCCTTTAACGCATTATCTGTTTTTATATAAAGCTCCGTAATCCAGCCTTTCTTATTATATCTTAAAGTCCTCAAGAACCACCCATAAAATTGATAATAGCTTTTAGTATTTAAACATGAAAACCAACCTGCGAAATGTCCCCCATTTTCGAGCGCCTGCTTGGTGTTTCAATGGACATGTCCATACCATCGCCCGATCATTATTTGGAGAAACCGAACAACCTCCATCAAATCGTATCGAGATTCCGACTCCTGACGATGACTTTTTGGAGCTTGACTGCCACATTCAAACAGAATCTGATGCCATAATCATCCTCTTTCACGGACTCGAAGGCTCTACCGACCGATATTATATGGTCGAGGTCATGGAAAACCTTATAAATAAAGGATATTCGGTAGTGGCAGTAAACTTCAGGAGCTGCGGCTCAAAGCTCAATAATCAGCCGCGGTTTTATCATTCCGGGGAAACACGGGATTATCAAACCGTTTTTAAATGGGTTAAACAAAAATACCCTGACAAAAAAATTGGAGCAGTAGGTTTTTCCCTGGGCGGTAATGCCTTGACAAAATACCTTGGAGAAAGCGGCAAAAGCAGCTTAGTCGATACGGCTGTTGCTGTATCCGTCCCATATGATTTGCGACTCGGCTCCACCATACTCTCAAAAGGCTTTCACCGCATTTACGAATACCGTTTTCTTCGAACATTAGGTGAAAAGCTCAACAAAAAAAGAAAACAATTCCCAAAGCTGCCTGAATTCTCAGGCTCTACCATATATGAATTTGACGATCAGATTACTGCTCCCATTCACGGTTTTGAAAGTGCGGAAGAGTATTATAAGCAATGCTCGGCTCGTCAATTCGTAGAAGATATCAAGATTGACACATTGCTGATTCACAGCAAAAATGACCCGCTTTGCCCCATTGAAGCGATGCCTTTGGCTAAGGTTAACCAAAATCCATCTACCGATTATATTATTACTGATGAGGGAGGACACGTTGGGTTTTGGAGCAAGCCCCGAGGATGGCTCAACTTTGTGATAGAGAACTATTTGAGTAGCAATTTATAAAATCTGCTTATCACAGGTATTGATATTTTCATAGAACTGTCCTTGGGTACCTTTTGTTAAAAGCTGTATTTTAACAGGCAATATTTTCAAACATATTATAAAACTCATATGGTTATCATTGTTGGGGCTGGCCCTATTGGATTGGCCACCGCTATTGAACTGAAACGAAGAAACATTCCCTCAAAAATTATAGAACGAGGCTGTCTGGTTAACAGCATCTTTCATTATCCCAAAGATATGACCTTTTTCTCAACCTCAGAACGGTTAGAGATTGGTGATGTCCCCTTCATCTCTCACAATCCAAAACCAACACGCCGCGAAGCACTCGAATATTATCGTCGGGCTGCTGAGAGTTACAATTTGGATATTCATCTATATGAGGAAGTACAGGATATTTACGGTCAGGATCAGTCGTTTACTGTCAAAACTGATAAAAACAGCTATGACGCTTCTAAAGTAGTGGTTGCCACCGGGTTTTACGATGTCCCGAAAATGATGAACATTCCGGGCGAAGAACTGGACAAGGTTCGACATTATTATGACGAAGCCCATGCTTACGCCTGGCAGGATATACTGGTCATTGGAGGCGGCAATTCGGCTGTGGATGCAGCGCTGGAAACATATCGTGCTCATGCAAATGTGACATTAGCTGTTCGCGATTCACAAATTAAAGAATCGGTGAAATATTGGGTCAAACCTGATATCCAAAACCGAATTAAAAACGGAGAGATTACCGGCTACTTTAATACCGAGGTGAAAGAAATCAAGCAACATGAAGTGGTTTTGGATACCCCAAACGGCACCAAAACCATTGCCAATGATTTTGTGCTTGCCATGACCGGTTATAAACCAAATTTTGAATTAATGAAAAGCCTTGGGATTGACCTCACTGATGATGCAGATAAAATGCCCGTATACGATGAGAAGACACTCGAGACCAATCGCCGGGGAATGTATGTAGCCGGTGTAGTCTGCGGAGGAATGGATACCAGCAAGTTATTCATTGAGAATACCCGGGTCCATGCCGAACATATCGCCACTGATATCCAAAAAAAGATAGGGTAAAAAAAGAGAGGGTAAGCGACCTACATCACGCCGCTACAACCTCCTACCGCTGCTACCTTCCGGTCCTGACGGAGTTCAGAGGGAGCTGGCTGCGTAGGGCCTACCCTCGAAGGTCAAAGATACGATTTTTCACCGGTATTTGGCAAACAAAATTGACTTAAAAATATTAGTTTGACCTCTTCACAGAAACGCCGTCCCGGTCCTCATGAGGAGGATTTTCCTTTATCCCTTCACGATAGCTAAGATATACCCAAAAGTGATTAGTACGAGGTAAGAAATTACTGTTCGGAACAAAGCTTTCCGACATTTGTTATTCAATTAATATCTCGTGATGTTTAAATATTAATTAAATGACTTGGAACATTTGCTCCAATCTAAAGTATGAAGCAGTGTTATCAGGGTGATGTGGTTTTTCGCAGAAATGCAAAACAAAAAGTGGAGCTACGGGGACTTGAACCCCGGACCTCTTGCATGCCATGCAAGCGCTCTAGCCAACTGAGCTATAGCCCCATTTAAGAGTCGATAAATATAAAGAAATTTTGTCGGAAGTTACACCCATTTATAAGATTAACTTTATTTTGTTTTTGATTATATTAGATAACATATTGTAGCTAATAGTTTTAACAGGTATTTATAATTCTTCTGGAAAACTCTATCTTATAACTTATCACAAATCAACTTTTAACCTATACTCGTAACACGATGATTAACAAACAATTAATACTACTTCTCTCTTCCGTGTTTCTTGGGATGGCATTGCTTACCAGCTGTGCCGGCACCGAAGAACTTAGAGCCCCTTCCGACCGTGATTTAGAATATCTTCAATCATTAGATGAAGAGACCCTTCGTTCTCTTGATACTGATGATGATGGTCTTAGTGATTGGGCGGAAATGAATGAACATAACACTAGTCCACTAAATGCTGACAGTGATGATGACGGCCTCACAGATGCCGAAGAAATAAATGAATATGAAACCGATGCAAACAATGCCGACACTGATGGAGATGGTCTTGAAGACGGCGAAGAAGTTAACTCCTTCGAAACCGACCCGATGGAAGAAGATTCTGACGGCGATGGCTTAACTGATGGTGAGGAAGTTAACAACTACAATACCGACCCACTAAGTGCCGACAGTGACGGTGACGGACTCTCGGATGCAGAGGAAGTTAATGAGTACAATACTGATCCTAACAATGCTGATTCTGACGGTAACGGTTTTACCGACGGTCAGGAAGTTGAAATGGGAACAAATCCCAATGACAGCAACGATCCTCCCTTCTTGAAGAAAGGCGATCTCGGAACTGTTAATTTCGACTTTGATAAGTCAAACATTGATGAGACCGCTGCTCGTATCTTGAACGAAAACATCAAGAAGCTGATGAATTCTTCCAAGTTCCGAATTCGTATTGATGCTTATACTGACCACGTTGGTGGCGATCAATATAACTTGCGCTTGAGTAAGCGACGAGCAGAATCCGTCAAACAGTTTTACATTGAAAATGGCGTTTCTGAAAATCGCGTTGAATCTCGCGGATTAGGAAAAGCGCCCCAACCATGTATGGATCAAACGGAAGAATTAGGCTGCCGTAAAAACCGACGTGCAGAATCACATCCGTTGAATCCTTATCAATATGAGCCAAGTAACTAAGGCTTAAAGGAAAAATAAATTATTAAAGGCGATCTCTTCTCGAGATCGCCTTTTTTATTTTACAGAAATATTGGTGCATGTAGTTCACTATCCTTCTGCATCAACAGTACTAATATGTACGGTTATTTCTTTTTGACGCTCCTCAAATTCCCGTTTCATACCTTCTTTGACACCTGTCATAACGTAATCGACAAAGTACTCTTGTATAGTAGATAATGCCGCAATTCTAATTCCTTCATGGCTAACCCTATCTGTTTAATTGGGTAATTATTTAATAATCCTTCACGTTTCTTTTTTAAAATTTATAAAAGAATAGAAAAACCAGCGATTTTGTAAAATACCCTCTTGGATAAGGTTTTCCCTTACAGCTATGTAAGTATTGCTCCTGCAATACATTACAAGGATTCAGCACGTCTTAACACCATTTAAACACCCACCTTTTACTAAAACAACCCCAATAAATAAAACTACATCATGAAAAAACTACTTTTAGTAACGTTGATAATATTCGTAAGCTCACCTCTTTTGTTTGCTCAACAAACGGGACAGCAAAAAATGCATCAACAGATGCAGGAAATGCAAAAAATGACCCAGAGAATGAATGATCTTCTGGAACGTACGCAAAGAATGAATCAAGAAATGAATCGACAAATGAAGCAACTGCAAGATGAGCAAGTAAAAAATCAATACCGGATGATGTACCGATTTAACGAGCAGTTACATATGGCACTCGGTAACATGAAAAATGCTGCAGAACGCTGTGATTTGATGATGCAAAACAAAGAGATGATGCGCAACAAAGAAATGCAGCAAGAAATGGAGCGACTCCAAAAACATCTCGGCGAAATGTCAACTCAGGCAGAAGATGCTGTGCAAACAATGGAACGATTAACAAAACGCATCCAACAACAAAAAACAGCACAGATAGACGATAATGACTAACATTGGTTTCATATGGAAGTCCTTTAAATTTGGGCTGATTATAGTCGGGTTACTCATTTGGGCAAGCCTCAAAACTGCAAGTGCTCAAGTTATTCGGTATAACGGCTCTTTTCAATACGCTACCGGTTCATACTACTTTACAGAACGAACCGGTAGCTTTTATTTTAGTAACGGAATAAGTATATCAGGAGATAAAAGCAGTATTTCACTTTCCATACCCTTTATTGCTCAAAACACTCCATGGGTTTCGAATGTAGGTACAGGGATACTACCCACAGGCGGACCTAAAAACAGCATGGTTGGGGATAGCTCAAGCGGAGGTAAGAGAAGAGGAAATAGAAATATTGACCTGGGCACCTCTGACACATTGAGCTATACTGAAACCAATTTTGGCGATCCGTCCTTGTCTGCATCCATCGAAGTTTTATCGACAAAGGATCAAAAAACAACCATAAGCGCTAATGGAGGTATAAAGCTGCCGCTTGCTAATCCTCAAAAGGGCTTTGGAACAGGAGAATGGGATTGGGGGGGCGGACTTTCATGGTCGCAACATATTAGTTCAAAAACTATGTTACTTACCAGCGGTATGTTCTGGAAATTAGGCGATATGGATGATCTCGATTTCAATAATATTATAACTTACAGTGCAGCTTTGGGGCAATCCTTTAGTAACGGCAAATGGATGGCGATCATATCATTCTCTGGCACAACACAAATTATAGATAATATTGATCCCCCTCTTACTTTGGGGAGCGGAGTAAACATGCAAGCATCTGATAAAGTGAGCTTAAACTCCAATCTTAGCATTGGATTAACTGAATCGGCATCAGATGTTAGTATAGGCGTAGGATGGAGCCTAAAACTATAACTATAGCAAAATAACCTATTATGAAACGACTAATTATAAATTTCATCTTACTTTTTGTGATCGCCCCCCTAATAATGACCGCTTTGGGCCAAAAGCGATCCGGCAAAAACATGACAAAGCAAAAGTATCATCAGCCATTTAACCCCTCAACCTTAGAAACCATAGAGGGCGAAGTCCTAAATATTACCTATCACCCCAGTAAATCAAATGCGGATTCAATGGGGGTACATATGACCGTAAAAACCGACAACGAAACCATACCCGTCCACCTTGGACCAACTTGGTATTTAGAACAACAAGAAGAACTTAAGAAGGGTGACCGGGTTGCAATAACAGGTTCGCGCATTACATTTAAAAACAAACCTGCGATTATAGCAGCTGAAATAACACGCGGTCAAATGACGCTTCAATTACGCAATAAGAGAGGAATCCCCATGTGGAAAGGATGGCGACAGAATAAAAGAATGAATCAATGATCCACAATAGCTTATAGCTAAATCAATAGGGAAAGATTAATCTAACGTCAGTTCGATAGAAGGGGATTGATCAAAATAAAAGCTGCTCTTAAAATCCCTCCTTGAGGAGGGTGGGCCGATTCAGCCTATTATTTTGGCCGAATTGGGTCGGGAGGTGTTTTCTAAGGCGTTAAACACCCCTCCATCAAGGGGAGACTTTTTAGTGTTGATATTGTATGTCGAACTCATGTTAATCTTATACATCAAAAAAGAGTCCCCGCAGTATTTTACTGCGAGGATCTAAAATCAACCAAATTCAAAATACTTATTTACAAGCTCCAGCTTACTGTTCCAACAGCCCAGCGGCCGGGCATTTGAGCACCAAGCACATCTTGGTTCTCTTTGTCAAATATATTATCAACCTGTATACCAAACGCTATCTGTTGTGTAATCTCATAATTGAGCTTCACATTCCACAAACTATATACAGATGATCTGGACGCATTAATATTGGCGTTCTGCGTTGCCTGTCGTTTTTTCCATACAGTACTTACTGAACCCTCTACCGACCCATGGCTGACGCTGACAATTCCATTTACCAAGTGTCGTGCATAATTAGATATATACTTGGAGGCTACATCTTCATCGCCATAAAAGTCAGTAAAGGCATACCCCAAAGTACCGTTAAACAGCCAATTATTGCCTAAATTTTGACTTATAGTAATCTCCGTTTCCAGTCCGGCAGTAGTTACATTATTAATGTTTTGGGCATACAGGTAATTTCCACCTAACTGTAGATTCTCATCATTACGAATTTGATTTGTATTCGTCAATGCATAATCAATCAGGCTCGTTGACTCTCGAACAAATCCTGTTGCTGAAAACCGTACATTTTTCCAGGGAAACAGATCCACACCGGTTTCGCCCGACCATGACCGCTCGGCTTGCAGCCAAGGATTCCCGAGATTACGTCCTTCCGCTAATGGACCTGCTAAATTCGTCGAAATAAATCGTTCTGTAAAGCTGGGAGCACGAACACTTCTTCCACCTGATGCACGTAAAATCCATCGTTCTTTCTGATATGAAAAGCTAAGTTGAGGCATCAGCTCTGTACCATAATTCTCATCGTAATCTAATCGCAAACTTCCCGACACCGTAAATGGATTAGTGGGTTGCCACTGTAGCATTGTAAAGCCGGCATAGTGCCAGTTATTATGATCCCCGCGATCGGTACTGCGAATTCGCCGGTTATCCAGCTGTGCACCAAAGCTCATGTCCCATCCCGGTGCCAATTTTCTATATTGGTACATCTGCAGTGAACCAAGTGTAGTGGTATGCTTATTTGCGGACACATTAGGGTTAAAGACATATTCATCGCTATTTCTTTTGAATGAACCCTTTATTGTTGTGATACTATTTTCGGATGATCGTTTCACTCGCATCTGGTTCCACCACGCTGATACTGTCTCTGTAGCATCATCAAATGGACTCGCGGTATAGAAATAGCGAGCATTAAAGTCACGATAATCGTATCCTGTACGGAGCGCTAAGTCCCAGTTATTGTTTAGTTTTACGCCACCGGATATTGATCCATTGGCAATATTAAACCGGTTTTTATAATTGTTAGCTAACTTCTGTCCGGGACTTTGATGCCACATACCTCCACCCGCTAGGCGATAGTTTTGGTTGCTGTGATAAAAACCGCCTCGTCCCATCTTGAGATCATTTTGTCCATAGCCACCTTTAAGGCGAGCATTGGTCTTCTCCTCATTTGACTGATTTCCAAAAGTATGGGTAATAATATTGATCACACCACCCACCGCATCAGCACCATATTGTGCTGCCGCCGGACCGTGGAGAACTTCAATACGCTGTATTTCTGCCGGAGCCACCGGAATATTTGAATTGAAATGAGCTGTCAGGGGATCATTAATTCGCATCCCATCAACCAAGACCAGCACCTGTGAAAAGGTACTACCGCGAAGGCTAAAATCTGATTGTACGCCAAAAGCACCGCGTGACTGTACCTCAACACCCGGTATATAACGGAGCATCTCATCGGGCGTATGGGCAGGAGTATCCTCAATCATTTGATCTGAAATAGTAGTGATATTTCTCCCAGAACCCGCAGCAGTTTGGGGGACTCGGCTGGAAGAGATCACCACCTCTTTAGAGACTACCAAGGTATCAAGAGTTTCAGCCTCTTGCGCTTGGCTACTATTACATACACCCAATACCAAAAATAGGCCGGCAAATATTGATAAGAATATAGTTGATATAGCAATCCTATTAGATAAGTCCATTTTTCTAGAGAGATTTATTTGATAGATCCTTTTTAAATGATGCTGAAGATATTAGGGCAAATACTTCATTAAAAGAAAAATCTCTTTTGTTTCATACCAAAGAAAAACCCCGATGAGGTTATCTCACCGGGGTTCAAATGTCAAATAGCACAATTCTAAACGATCAGTAACTGCCGAACCATTCCAAAATATGTGCAACTTTGCTCATCAAATTGCTCGGGCGACTGGCGATGCCATGTCCCGAGCCTGGAATACGTACCATTGCTGACTCTACTTTCTGTAACTGCAATGCCCTGTAATATTGCTCAGTTTCAGACATTGGAGTGCGGTAATCCTCCTCTCCTGTCAGTAGCATTGTCGGTGTTGACACATTACCCACTAACGAAATGGGAGAACGATCCATATAGTGGTCACGATTTTCCCATGGGAAACCCGGGAACCAATATTTATGATAAGAAGATCCATCCGACGTCAACACAAAACTATACCAGTTGATGACAGGCTTTGCTACTACTGCAGCATTAAAACGATCCGTCTTACCAATCGCCCAAGCCGAAAGTACCCCGCCTCCACTTCCACCTGTGATATACAAACTATCAGCATCGACGTAACCTTCTTTAATTACTGCATCAACACCCGACATTAAATCGTCGTGGTCTTCACTGGGATAATTATGGTGAATATAATTTCCAAAAGCCTTTCCGTAGCTTGTACTGCCACGGGGATTAGTATAAATGACTACATAACCTTTCGCAGCCATTAACTGTAGCTCAGCTGTAAATCGGTCACCGTAATTGGTATGTGGGCCACCGTGAATTTCAAGAATAAGCGGATATTTTTTATCAGGATTAAAATTTGGCGGCTTGATAATCCATCCTTGAATCTGCTTACCATCATATGACGATTTATACCAAATTTCTTCGACCTCCCCAAGCCTTTTATGACCAAATAGATCTTCATTTACGTTTGTTAATCGATTCATATTGCCGTCTTGATCGGTTACGGCCACATCTCCAGGGTGGTATGGCGTAGCATAGGTGTAAGCTATATGTCCACTCGATGACACAGTATAAGATCCACTTCCATAAGGTCGTCCGATTGTCGTTCCACCGCGATCATCTGCCACTTTTTGAATCTCATCATCTTCATTCAAAGATATAAAACCGATCTTGCCATTGCCTTCATCATCATATTGCAGGTACAATCCATCTTTTGACCACTGCAGGTTACTTACGCTCCGATCAAAATTATCTGTCAGCACTCGTTTTCCAGAACCATTGGCATTCATTATATAGGCATTGCTTAGCTGGTAGCTGTCCATATTATCATCGTACCCCAGATAGGCAATCTTACTACCATCTGGTGAAACCACAGCCCCATAATCCGGACCGCGTCGATCGGTAAGCTGTGTCGTTTCTCCGTCATCAACCGAAACTTTGTAGAGTTCAGTATCTCGCTCGTTGTACTGCCAATCTTCTTTTCGGTTGGCCGAGATTATCAAATGCTCTCCATCAGCGGTCCATTCAGGTGAATTATGATTATATTCGCCTTCCGTAATCTGCCGCGGGGTTCCTCCATCGGCGGGAATCACGAATACATGCGTAAAACCATCTTTTACAAATCCAGAAGAACCATCCCGTCGGTATTCCAGATCGTCGATCACATTAGCAGGTTCCGCCCAATCGGCTCCATTGGGTTTGCCGGGTAACGAAACCAACGGCTTTTCATCGCGGGGAACAAACATCGTAAAAGCTAGATATTTGCCATCCGGCGACCAACTGATTGAACTCGGAGAATGTGTCAGATTGGTAATCTTAGCCATTTCACCAGTATCCATCCACCGCATGTATAGTTCACTGGATCCACTTTTAGTAGATGCGAACAACAGCCGATCTCCACTAGGCGACCATCGCGGTGAAAAGTTGTTATTATTGCCCGATGTCAACGGACGGTGACGACTGCCATCTGAATTAACAATCCACAAATTTGATCGGCGTCGATCATCCATGATATCCATAAAATTTCGCTGATAGACAATTCGCTCACCGTCAGGAGAAATACGCGTATCAGAGACATACTCCAAATCAAATATATTCTCAAGGTTCAAAACATCTGATTGGGCTTTTGCATCTATTGAAAACACAAAAGCAAAGATCGCTAATAAAAATAAATAACGTCTATTTTTCATGATCTTATATTATTAATATGAGTTTTTATTGCATGGGAGCGTTCCTAATCTCTAATCAATCCCGAGGGATAAGATACCACACTTTCGTGCCCGTCTTTTCCGACTGCTGATACTCCAAACAGGTAGTTGTCGATAACTATATTTTCAAGCGTAAACTCACTAACATCACCCACATATCGCTGACTTTTCCAAAGCGGCTTCGAAGTTGGACGCCAGTAAATTTTGTATCCCTTAACAAGATCACTGTCAGACTTTTCCCAACGCAAGGTAGTTGAAGGCTGTACGGCTCCACCAATTTCTACATTTTTGGGCTTTGGTGGTGCTTTGGCTAATGAGGCCATCGCTACTGCATTTACAGCCGTTAACTTTTTGGCATAATCGAAATTAACATGCTCAATCACATCTCCATATTCGATATCGTCCTCGGTGCGAATATCCTGGTGTTGCTGAGTATAATTTTCATGAGCTTCCATAATACGAACCCCGGCAAAACCGGCTTCATTAAACGGTCGATGATGCCCGCCACGACCGAAGCGATCTAAACGATAAATCAACATAGGATC
>CAYNKF010000027.1:0-13184 GCA_964397705.1 uncultured Balneolaceae bacterium
TTCGAATTGTATCAACCGGATTCTATAACAATTACAATTTTAGCGGCAAAGCCATAACTTTGACTGATATTAGAACCAACAACCCAAAAGATATTGCAACATCTCAAAATTCCGCAGAAGAAAGTACAAGCGGTACCGCTATAATTCTCGACCAAAATAACAGAAATTCACTGCTGGTTACCTGTCAACATACAGTCTTTTTTCCTGATACCATGATTACCTATTACAGGGGACCAGACATTCCTGATGAGACTTACGTTGAGTCTATAAGTATCAAAAAAAATCAGACTAATCTTGTTTACACTTCTTCTGAATTACAACCGTTCAACATTCTGGCTACGAACAAACGTTTTGACTTAGCACTGTTGAACGTCGAATTTGAACAAGTAGGAAATTTAGGCTTATACCCCCTCTCAATTAAAGCCGGGAACAGTGATTTTTTACAGTTGGGTTCATTAATTTATGTACTTGGATTTCCCAA
The DNA here is from genome assembly GCA_964397705.1 of uncultured Balneolaceae bacterium. Classification (GTDB taxonomy): domain Bacteria; phylum Bacteroidota; class Rhodothermia; order Balneolales; family Balneolaceae; genus Fodinibius. The sequence continues at coordinate 482 of CAYNKF010000027.1, forward strand.
AAGCTATCCCATGGTAACTCGGGGATTGGCCAGCTCTTCAGAAAGTTGGAATGATCGCTTTTTTGTAACTGATGCCACTTTTAATCCGGGAATCAGTGGAGGATTGATTTTAGCCAGCAATAACAATTTTAACTCCTTTCACTGGGTTGGAGTAGCAAGCTCATCAACAGCTACCAGGGAAGAAGTACTTGTACCTCGTCCCGAAAATGACAACTACACTCGAATAACACGCCCCTACTCGGATTCAGTATTTGTACAACAAAAAACCCGCATTAATTACGGTATTACGCAAGCCATCCCCATTAACCAGGTTAAGGAATTTTTAAATAATCAGCGATCCCTTCTCGAAAGAAAAGGGTTTAAACGATTATCAACGTTCCAATAGGTCAATTCCTCATTTGAAAAAATCTGTTCTTCCCTACTTTTTTACGTTCATAAACAAATTATCACCATAAACAGTAACAGATGCGCATTCTCAAGTTTGGTGGTACTTCAATGACCGATGCCAATACCTGGCATCGAGTTATTGATATTATCACCCAATATAGATCTCCTTTTGTAGTCGTTTCTGCTACGGCTCATACAACTCGTAAGCTCATAGAGGCAGCAACAGCAGCAGTCAATAATATTGAAGAAGCCCGTGGAATCGCTGAAGATATTGAAAAGCGTCACAAAAAATTAACTGCGGAGTTTTTACTCAACCAACAAAAAAGAAAAGATCTTACGAAAAATTGCAATACCTGGATCGACCAGCAGATTGAAGAACTGAACATCCAGCTTAACGTCATCAACAATGAACAGGAGCTGTCTGAGCGAAAAAAGGATACGGTCGCTTCTATAGGAGAAAAGTTATCCTCTTATTTATTTACACAGTGCGCATCAGCGGAAGGCCTTGCTACTCAATGGATTAATGCCAATGATATTATTCGAACCGACTCTGAATTTGGACGAGCCAACCCCGATAAAGCTTACATATCCAGTCGGGCCCAATCCCTCAAAGAGCTCATAAAAAAAGATAAAATTCCTGTAATGGGCGGTTATTACGGAATGGATAAAAACGGAATTACTACCACACTTGGCTTTGAAGGCTCCGATTATTCAGCAAGCCTCATCGGTGCCGCCCTTGATGCCGAAGCTATTGAAATATGGACTGATGTAAGTGGCATTTACACCTGTGATCCCCGGTTAGTATCCGATGCCAAGCCGATCCCACAGCTCAGCTTTCAAGAAGCCACTGAACTTGCATATTTTGGGGCCAAAGTACTCCACCCGTCTACGACAAAACCGGCCTCAAAAAAGAACATTCCGGTATGGGTAAAAAACATTTTTGAACCTAATGAAGCCGGCACCTGTATCTCTACAGAATCTGCAAGTGGAGAAAAAGTTAAAGCTATTACCTTCAAAGAAAACTGCACAATTGTGACCATTACATCATCACAAACGGTAATGGGATACGAATTTTTGGCGGGTGTTTTTGATATTCTACGCTGGCATCATCTGGCTGTCGACGTAGTAACAACAACCGAGGCATCTGTTTCTATTGGTATTGAAAATGACTCTAGTCTTGATAATGCAATAGAACAACTTCGCGGCTATGGATCAGTAGAGGTATTAAACAATCAGGGGATTATCAGCTTAGTTGGCTGTAGAAATGATAAATCCCAGATTTCAGATATTCTTTCAATTATTAAAAGTATTCCGCTAAATTTAATCTCTTACAGTCAATCAAAAGGAAACCTTAACCTTGTTACTGATAAAGACCAAGTGGTTCCTGTTGTAAAAAAAATCCATCAAAAACTATTCAGCTGATTATCACTATTGCGTTAAAATCCAATCTCAAAAGTTAGTATGGATAAACCAGAGTACTTTTTCCATCTCTTCCTTGACCACTGATGAAGAACCCACGTAATGGTTATTCATAAAGCTAAAATATAGCTTTTTACCACTCTTCGTCATCAAGTAACCACTGAGTGAATGATTGTTGCTGAGTGTTCCGGTCTTAGCAAAAACATACGGATCTTCCCTATCATCCCGAGGGCCGTACCAATTACTGATTGTCCCCCGATCTCCTCCCGCAGGCAGCAAATGAAACAACTTTTCATCTTCGGCAAACTCATCATCAATAGCTTCCAGCAAACGAATTATCGATTCCGGGGTAAACATATTATAACGCGACAATCCCGATCCATCTACCCACTGCGGTTCTCCCGGCAACATATCTAAATATTCTTTTTTCATTTTTTCTATAATCGCTCTGGAATTCAGGGGTTTACCCTGCTCTGAAGCGGTTACGAGCAACAACTGCTCAGCTATAAAGTTATCACTCGGTTGCAACATACGTTTGTAAGCCGTATCGGACTTTATACTGTATATCATTTGGGGAGATTCAGGACGCTCGATATCCACATATTTCACTTCTTTGCCGAGCGTATCTGATAACATCTCAGTCACTATTTCAGGACTGTAATGGAACGGTTTGTCCAATGTGTAAGTGGTAGTATCACCCTTTGGTTCGTAGGAAAACGTATTATCCGTCATCCCCCGATGTAAAAAGTCGTCACGATGCCCATTTTCTTCTACAAACGACTGAAAATATTTGGGGGAAACGGCCAAGCCGGTGTCGGTTTTGGCTATTTTTCGAAGCTCAATCTCTTGGATAGTAAACCGCGCTACATTTCCAAAAATAGGGAAAGGCACTTTTTCTGGTTGATAGTAATACTGGTAATCACTCCATGACCATCCCGGACCCAGCAGCTCATCATCAAAATTAGAGTCTGAGAAGTAGAGATCTTTATTTCGGTTTTTCAGAAATTCATAGACTTTATTATTCCCAAAATCGGGGTGTAAAAATGAAGGATCCCCTGTTCCCCAAAAAATCAGCGAGTCTCCACGCACTTCATATTCCAACGCTTTTAGTGAATCGGGCAATAGTTTCAACCCGGTGTAGAAGGTAAAAAGTTTGGTGTTAGAAGCCGGGGTAAAATAGCGGCTGGCATTTTGGCTGTGAATCATTGAATCAACTTCCGGATCATATAGAGCAAATCCAGTAAGATTTGCCGAAAAGACTTCTGATGTGTCAAGCATTGTAGTAAGATGCGATATGTTCTTAGGAAGCTTTTCTGACTCCAGACTCACTACTTCCTCCGTCGACTTACATGCACTGATCCCCAACAGTGATATCATTAAAACCATTGTGATTTTACAACGTAACGAACTCACATATAATCGCAGCATTACTATTTGCTTCAATTTCATTACCAGTTAATAAATTTTATGAGAAAGTGAAATAATGTCATTTCATTTGACAACGTTAGGGGCCCCCTTTAATTCAAGGTCAGAAACGCGATCCCGAATATTTTTCATAAACTCTTTTCCCGGATCTATCTTTTCTGTACGATATCCCTCATCTTTTTCCTTCCAGAGCTGATGCTCCTCAAACAAAGGATATTCATAATGTCCTATCAAATAATTGATATTATGCCTCTCGGTTAACCTTCGGATCAAAAATACATTTGCACGTAGCTGAGCTTCTGTAAGTCGTTTATTTTTGGCACCTACATTCTCGATACCAATTGCAGCATGATTTAATCCTATTACATGTCGAGCAAAAAGAGTATCAGGTAACAACTGATAAATTTCTCCATTTCGTTTTACCATATAATGTGCTGATACATTTAAAGCACTTTCATCTTCGATATCTTTCCTTTTGGGATTAAGACGCGACTCGTAAAAGAAATCATATGATTCCTCAAAAGTAGGAATAGCCGTCCAATGTAATACAATCATCTGGGGAGAAATCGTTGGCTCATCCTGCTCCATACCATATCGATTGGACAAATAATCCAGTGAAAGCTGTGCTCGAGTGGAATCAAATTGAATAGGCTTCTGGCGTACTTCAAATGAAGATTTAGTTTCACAGCCGGCCCAAATAAATGATACAAGCAAAAACAAAAACAAAAAGAAAAAGTATCTCATCATTTGACTTGAAATTAGATGTTAGAGAAATAAGCTGGAGCTTGTACATCAAGCATCGTTTTGAGTCCAGGTGAAGCATTTCGAATTGCACGAATCGCATTTACAATGATAGAAGAGGTTGCAATATCGCCGTTTATACCACCGTCGATCGTTGAAGTAAACGTTGGGTCTCCGGTTATATAAATGCTGTCATGTGATTCATCTATTCCAACAGCTGCTTCAAAAACAAGCCTAATAACTTCCTGGTCATTTTGTTCGCCTGTTGCAATCTGCCGTACTCCCGCGACATTTCCAGGAGTTACTGCTCCACTTTCCGTTTGAATAGGATTTTCAGCCTTTATGGGTTCCAACTCCTCGGTTACATTCGTCAACTCCCAATTCATGGCATCAGCAATCATGTATACCGATTCAGGAAGTCCCACATGCCGAATTTTTTCTCTTTTCTGTTCAAATTCCGATTCGCTAAGTCCCGCACCAATTTTATCACGGAATGGTTTTCTGCGTGGACGTGCATCCTGCACGCGCTCTACTTTAATATGCTCTACCTTTCGACAAACCGATGTAAGCACTGATGGAAGATAATCCATTAAAAAGCCGGGGTTAACACCGGTCCCTATACAAGAAATCTGCTTTTCTTTGCAATAGTCATCAATGCTTCTGGCTAGATCAGGCTTTGTATGCCAAGGATGTGAAAGCTCCTCACAGGTTGATACAATATCCAATCCACAGTCAGCAACCTCCCGAATCTGGTCTTCCATTCTTTCCAGGGATGAAACTGTAGATATGACTGCAATATCAGCTTGACCAACAGCCGAGCAAGTGTCAAGATCTGAAGATATAGAAACTCCAAGCTTTTCAGTTTCAGAATGATCTCCCAAGTCTTTACCAACTTTATCGGGATCCGGGTCAACCGCCCCCAAAATTTGTATACCTTCACGTTCTGATAAATAGCGGGTTAGCCTTTGACCTATAGGACCAAGGCCCAGTTGAATAATGTTGAGCATACAGAATATTTAATAATTTTATTGAACAGCTGATTCTAGCGTTTTAATGATTCCTTTGGTTGCATCTATCTGAGCTTTCACACCAATAGGAACAGTAAATTTCTCACTGATATGACCGATCATAGCTCCAGACCAAGCTGGAATATTTAATGGTTCTATATGGTGTTCAAAAACCTGATCCAAAGTAAAACTACCATATCCACTACCCGGATCACAATCAGTACATTTTCCAAATACAAATCCATTAATTTGATCTAAAATACCGGCCAATTTCATCTGTGTAAGCATTCGGTCAACTCGGTAAATACCTTCATTCACGTCTTCCAAAAACAGAATGGTATTATCCCAATCCGGCAAAAAATCGGACCCAATAATAGTTGTCAAAACAGTGAGGTTCCCTCCCATCAAACGTCCTTGGGCTCTTCCCTTGCGAATCGTTGTCACTCGGTCATTAATCTGTGTCAGTGTATCTTCGACTTTTTGGGGGTTCTTCATTTCAACTGTTCTACCATCCATCAACATGGATTTAAAATAGCTGACGGAAAAATCTTTCCACTCTGATGTTCCCACGGGACCGTGAAATGTTACGAGCCCGGTTTTCACATGTAGGCCCAGAAGTAATGATGTAACATCACTGTAGCCAATGATAACTTTAGGATTCTCTGAAATCATCTCGTAGTCCAAGTAAGGTAGGATTCGGCTGCATCCCCAACCGCCTCGGGCACAAATAATACCGTCAACTTTAGGATTGGCAAACATTTTATTGACCTCATCGGCACGCAATTTATCCTGCCCCGCGAAGTATCCCCACTGATCAGTCACGTGTTCACTGATTACCACATTGAAACCCAGGGCTTCCATAGACTCTTGCATAATTTCGATTTTTTCTTGCCCGTAAACTGGGGCCGCAGGGCTCACAATCCCAACAGTATCCCCCTCCCTGAGTCGTTTAGGTTTGACAATATTCTGTTTACGCGAAAGCCCTGTAACCCCATTATTAAAAAATGGAGCAAAAGCTGATAGTCCCAATACCTTTAAAAAGTCTTTTCGGCTACTCATTGAGTGACAAATTTATAGGTGAGATTTGAAATTTCTGCAAAAGTTGATATCACATTTTCCCGATTAGGTGCATTCTTAGAAAGTAATACCAGCACATATTTTTGGCCATCGGGCAAAATGACGAGTCCTGAATCGTGATGTACACCTGTAATCCAACCCGTCTTGTGTGCAACTTCTACATTATCGGGTAACCGGGCAGGAATCATTTTGTTAAATTGCTGCTTTTTTAAGATCGCGATCATTTCCTTCGAAGCTTTCTCGTTTACAGCCTTTCCTTGTCCCAATCGCTCGTATATTATTGATTCATCTAAAGCTGTCGTTCGATTGCTTAAACCCCGCTCATAGGCTTTGATATCTTCAACACCTCGCAATACCTTGATACTATCAGCTCCATAATTTCGCATCGTTTGAGTGACATTTTGGGCACCCACTTTTTCTATTAGAATATTTGTAGCCAGGTTGCTACTCATGGTGATCATATCGTTGATAAGCCGGCGAATAGTACGCTTTTGACCTATCTTCTTGTACAACTTTCCCTCGCTGTCCTCACTGATATCCATCTTATAGAAACTGCTATCTACAATACTTCGGAACTCATTTTTCACAAGGACAGAATCATCCAGCGAAAACCGCCCGGATGCGGCCTGCTTGAAGAGCTCAATCATGACCGGCGTTTTCATAGTGCTTGCGGCATGAAACATCTCTCTTTCCTTAATGAGAACAGTTTGGGTCGAATCATCAATATTTTTAAAAGCTACAGCAAAATCTCCTTCTAATTCCTGCAGTTTTTCTTGGATATCGATTTTTAAGTCAACAGTTGTCTCGGGAATCTCATCCTTGCATCCTATGATCATCCCAATACAAAGAAGAGTTATAAAAAAACGAATATTATTTAGGGACATACTTTTATAAATATTCTTTCCTTAATCTGAGATAAAATAGTAAAGCTCTTCTCCGAAGAAGAGCTTTACTATGGTGAATCATATCTACTCACAAATCACTTTATAACAGTGATATTAATAGGTCCGGCTGCAAAATTATCAGTTTCTACATTTGTCATTGTCAACCCATTTTCGTTGACAATTTCAACTTCCAAATTAATCTGAGAGGGATCATTGGGAACAGTAGGAATTTGATATTGTATTCTCAACGAATCGGTCTGACTTGCTTCAGAGAATGAAGCCTCATCTGGAGAAAACCGACTGTAAACCTGTTGAGCGCTTTCGTTAACAACGGAGTCACGCAGTACGATTTCCTCTATGGGATCTTCTGACCAGAATAGAAGATCCAACTGGACAGTTTCTCCTTCAGTATATTCATCCTTTAGATTTTCAATCTCAAAGTCAGAAATATTCGGATACTGATTCCCCGTTTCCTTAATGTTATCTTCTAGCCAATTATCTTCCTTGAGACAAGACATCATCAAGAAACCTACAGCTACAAACAAAACTAATTTCTTCATAGTCATTAATTTTTTCATAATCTGATATACTTTTCAATTAGTTATAAAACCACATTGGGGTTCCAATATCTTTTTGTGCTTTTTGGACTTCTTCTGAGTTTCGACTCAGCTCAGAACTTGGATAAACAGCCCGTTGTATCCATTCACCATTTAATTCCGGATTATGATTTGCGGGAAGTGCAAGATCAGTAAAGATAGCACTATCCCAATCATACCGGCGATAGTCATTATATACTTCAGGGTTTAAAAACAAAGCTTTGAACTTCTCTTTCATAATAAGCTCCATCGTTAAATTAGCTGCTCCGACATCTACACTGGGCTCACTCATATAATCATCTCTTTCGGATGTGGAAACCCCAAGTTTATCCATATTGGCTTGAATACCTTCCATGTAGGCTTCATAAGCCTGCTGTGTGGCTCCTGTAGCCGTTTCATCTCCCCCATTATCTACTAGGAATCTAGCTTCTGCTTCAATGAATTTCATCTCAGCATAAGTCATCATGATAATAGGTGCATCCGCTCTTGAATGAAAAGTTTCATCGGAAAAGAACGTGTTAGAACTGTTGTCCGGTGCATCTTGATTGACTCCGTAGTTGCCGCTCTCACTACCATAATATTCTGCTGCACCACCGTTACTGGCAATAATCGGAAGCCGAGGATCTTCTTCAGGATAGGTTTCACCGTTCATCATATCGATGAGCTGATCGGCATGATCCGGTGCCGGGTTACCTGTTTGAGCAGCTAAATATGCACTGGTATGCCAGGGATTAAGATTTTTATCAGTATTGTATGCTACCTGGAAATCATCTGCATTACTGCTATATGCATTTGGAAGCGCTGAAAGGGCATCGTTAGCTGCAGAAACAGCTCCTTTCTCAGTCGTATGAATCGCATTTCTGGCCTTCAGCGCATACGCAGTTTTAATCCACTTGGAGATATCGCCCCCATAAATAACATCATCACTTCCAGGTTCATTAAACTCCGAAGGTGATTTTTGCAGCTCAGCAATACCATCATCTAATAGCGTTTGAATATCAGAATAGATTTGCTCCTGCGTATCGTAACTTGGCGAAAAATCCCCTTCTTGGAATGCATTTGACCAAGGAATATTTTCCCAGGCATTCGTGGCCATACTTAGATTGTAGGCTTGCATCACTTTAACAATTCCCAAGTAATGCGATGCATTGGCTTCTACTGCCTTTTGCTCCATTACATCCAAGTTGTTGAGCGATGCCAAATAGATTTCCGTCCAGGCTCCATTCAACGAGGTTTCTTCCTGTGCAACGTCACCAACAAAAGAAATATGTTGAGCATATCGTGAAAAGGTAAAGGCTATACTATAGTGAGCCTCACTTGTCGACACTAATACCGGAGGTAACAATGCATCTAACCCAATATCATCTTCAAAAACCCTGTTTGGGTCTTGGTTCGTATCACCACCTAGATAGTTTTCACATGCTGCAAAGGAGAAAACAATCAGGATACTTGCTAAGATCGAAATGTATTTTTTTGATCGTATCATGGACATCCTCACTTGTTTTAAAACTTAAGATTCATACTGAAGGAAAGACTGCGTGTAGGCGGTATATTCAATCCCGTAAAACCATAGGTGTTTGAACCGGCAGCGTATTGTTGTCCCTCAGGATCGTAACCTCTGAAAGGAGTATTCAAAAATAAGTTCCGTCCTGTCACGCTAAAGGATGCAGACGCTATCGGCAGTCTCTCCAATAGCTTGTTGGGCAAGGAATATGAAATACGAGCCCTCCGCAGACGAATCCATGAAGCATCCTGAACAAGTATTTCCGAAGCCCTGTTAAATCGAGTTGAACTTCGGTAAAAGCCTTGGTTCAATCTAACTGGTGTTTGATTCGCTGAACCATCATCCGTGACTCCTTGAAAAATGACCTCGTCATTTCGCCATTTTGTTAGTTCAATAATACCATTTCTGATACTATTGCGCTGACCTGAATCATAAGCATCAGCTCCCCATCGAACTTCCACGAGGAAAGAAGCCGTGAAATTTTTATAGTTAAATGTATTGGTGACACCTCCCTGCCAGTCTGGCAATGCATTCCCAACTTTGACTAATGTATCTGTTCTGATTGTTGGTAATCCATCGTCTGCAATAAGTAACTCGCCATTATCAGTGTATTCAAACTTATAACCATAGAGATCTCCCATTTCTCCACCTTCCTGAATACGACTAACAACACCTGCGAAACCACTGTTAGCAAACTCAATAACATCCAGACCTTCTGGCATTTCTGTTACTTCACTGGCAACCGAGGACCAATTTACTGAAACATCCCAGCTGAAGTCTCTTTGTTGAACAGGAGTACCATTTAGTAAGAGTTCTACTCCTCTACTCTCAATTTCACCCGCATTAGTGGTGTATCTCGACAATCCAGACGGATTACTAACCGGGAAGGCGACAATCTGATTTTTACTTGTCTGGTTAAAGTATGTCAGATCTAGTCGCAGTCGATTATTTAAGAATCGAAGATCTGTTCCGACCTCTATAGAGGTAGTAATCTCAGGTTTCAAATCAGGATCTCCGGCTTGCGTATCCTTACTAAAACCCCCGGTTCCACTAAATGGAAAGCCCGAGGCCCCCTCAAAGTACTGTCCAACACTGTAAGCAGGGGCATCTTTACCGACCTTAGCCCACGATACTCGCAATTTTCCAAATGGGAGTATGTTATTATCAGCAAGTCCTAAATCCTCCGTAAAAACATAGCCAAGACTTGCAGAAGGGTAAAAGAATGACCGATTATCAGATGGCAGCGTTGATGACCAGTCATTTCTGCCAGTAAGGGTTAGGAAGTATGTCCCATCATATTCCAACTTAGCATCGGCAAACACACCAACCAAGCGCTTCTGAAACCCGCTTTCAGTCGTAAAAATATTGGTTGTATTTGCCAATGAGCGAAAGCCAGGAATATTTAATCCTTCACCACGAGTATTCAAGCGATCCGAATCAATATCCGTCACCTGATTACCCAGTACTAAAGATCCATTTAACTTATCCGTAAAGCTCCGATTAGCTCTCAAATAAAGGTTGGAATTCAGTTGTCGATAGTTTATCTGCTCTTTAACAAGAAATCCATTAACCTGGGTACCAACATCCAGATTGGGCGGCACAAAACGCTCACGGGAATCATTGTAGTAATCAGCTCCAAACTTGTAGTCCAGTGTTAACCATTCCATTATATCAAAGCTTAGTCCAAGATTACCCATCACACGATTAACATCATCTTCGAGGGTACTGTTATGGGCAAAGTACGTCGGGTTATCAATAAAGCCAGAGTTCGGACTATTTCTATCACCAGAATAATTTTTCTGATCTCCGTCCGGGAACTTATAATCGGTTACATCATTTGAAGATGTCCAATAGCTCAAAGAACTCATGATCGACTTATCCCCTCCGGTTGGTCTCACTCCTCCGGAGTTTGAATAATTGACTGATCCTGAGATGTCAAAACGTTCAGAAACTTTATGCGATCCGGTCAACTTGAAGGTTGTCCGATCCCAAGTAGTATTTGGCACTATTCCCTCTTCATTAACATTCGACATCGAACTGAAGTAGGTAGTATTTTCATTACCTCCGGAGACACTGAGGGAATTACTGTAATTCGTAGCGCGTCGAAAAAATCGGCGATAATTGTTCCAAACTTTTGAAGATTCATTCGTAGGCGGTCCCCATTGCCAAAATTCAAATGAAAACTCTCTGTAGGGCAGAGCTCCATAATAACCATGCTGGAAATCATCCTGAATTTCGGGAGCCTTGTTAACTTCGCTTACACCAACTGATGATTTAAAAGTTACCTCAGTTCGTCCGGCCTGTCCTTGCTTAGTAGTTATTTCGACAACACCATTTGCAGCACGCTGACCATAAAGTGCAGTAGCCGATGGACCCTTTAGGATTGAAATATTCTTGATATCGTCTGGGTTAATATCCGCACCACGATTAGAGAAGGAAAACTGTTCGGCACTTCCCGGCGAATTTGTTCCCTCACTGGGTAATACATTACCATAAGTGGTTTGATTACTTACAGGCACCCCATCTATTACAAAAAGCGGTTGGTTATCTCCACTGGGACTCAATGATGATATTCCACGAATGGTAATATCCATACCAGAACCTGCTGCACCACTTGTATTCTGAATATTAACTCCTGCGAGCTTACCTTGCAGAGCACCAACTAAATTGGACTCACCGCTCCCCGCTATTTCTTCGCCGGTAACCTCTTGTACAGAATATCCCAAAGATTTTCTTTCTTGCTCAACTCCAAATGCAGTCACAACCACATCACCAAGAGCTTCGACTTCCGGCTCTAAGGTCACATTAATAGTTGTCCTATTATTTAAGTTTACTTCTTGTTCTTGATAACCAACAAAGGAGAAAGTAAGGGAGGTAATATCATCAGGTACTACTAAGCTATATTCACCATCTTGATTTGTAGAAGTACCAATGGAAGGTTCCTGAGTAGCTCTTACATTAACACCGGGTAACGGATCGCCTGTTTCAGCGTCGGTTACCACCCCAGAGATTTGTTGTTCAACCTGAATAAGTTCATCAGAGACCTCTTTTTCAGCATGAGCAAAATACTCACCCTGAGTACCGTTAGAAAACGCCTGACTTACTGGCAAAAATAAAAGTACCGCCAGACACCAGCGTATAGATTTAGATGAAATATTTAGCAGTAATTCTTTCATAGCACCTCCATTTGGATTAGTTTTTCTGAGATACGGAAATAGTGAGAATGGTCCCTGCTTAATATTTAATATTAAGGTAGGCGGTTGTATAAATTAAATCTTTAACCATACCCTCCCATCCGATTTTCTGTCCTTCTCTATAAGGCATTTATAAAGCCTCTTTTCTAATTAAGAAAAAAAATCAATTAAATTAAAATAGGTTTTTGTTAAATACATTTTGGCTTAATAAATCAGCTTAAACAACAAAAACGATTAATATATGTATTCCATCATATATCATACATATCTTCCACATCGACGATGTTGCCCTCTTTATGCTGCAAATACCGACGGCTTTCAAGATAGCGATTAAGATTATATTCGTCGTAGTTTTCCGCATCGGGATCAATGCTACTCACCTTAACCCGGCCTGCAGAATGGATAAATTCGTTATTGCCAATCCACATACCAACATGCACTACGCGCCGGTCACGCTCCTGGGTAGCCT